>NZ_JAELUI010000209.1 GCF_016429285.1 Ralstonia sp. ASV6 | reverse complement strand
GCACTACTGCGTGTTCGGCCACGTATCGGATGAGCGTGGTCATCGTGCGCTGCTCGAGGTGCTGGATGCTCGGCCGCTGCTGTCGCTGTCGTTGCGCCTGGGTGAGGGCAGCGGTGCGGTGCTGGCGTATCCGCTGGTGGTGTCCGCCGTGGCCTTCCTGCGCGAGATGGCGACCTTCGCCAGCGCGGGTGTGAGCGAGCGCTCAGGCTCATGAGCCTATTGCGCGAACACTGGCAGGCGTTATGGACGGCGGTCGGGTACTTCACCCGCATTCCCGTGCCGGCGTCGGTCGGGTTTTCGCAAACGGGGTTGAATCGTGCGGCGCGCTACTTTCCGCTGGTCGGCTGGCTGGTGGGCGTTGTGGCAGCGGCGGTGTATTGGCTGGTGTCGCGCACGGTGCCTGCGCCCGGCGTGGCGGTCGCCGTGTCGATGGTGGCCACGCTGTTGCTGACCGGCGCCTTCCATGAAGATGGCTTGGCCGATTGCGCCGATGGTTTTGGCGGCGGTTACACGCCAGAAGACCGGTTGCGCATCATGCACGACTCGCGCATCGGTGCATTCGGGGCCATCGCGGTGTGCATGGCGCTACTGTTGAAGTGGCAGTTGCTGACGGCATTGGCGGTGCATCCCGTCGCCATTCTGGCGGCGATGGTGGGCGCACATGCCGCCAGCCGCGCCGCTGCAGTCAGTTATCTGCTCACGCATGACTATGTGCGTGCTGAAGGCAAGGCCAAGCCCGTTGCACAGCGCATGCGCTGGAGCGATGCGTTGTGGGCAGGCATTTTCGGTATCGCGCCACTGCTGTGGTTCGGGCCGGTGTGTGCGGTGCTCGTGTTGGTGGCGGTGTCTGTCGCGCGCTGGCTGCTGGGCCGCTACTTCGTGCGTCGTATTGGCGGCATCACGGGCGATTGCCTGGGGACGGCGCAGCAGGTGTTCGAACTGCTGATCTTATGGGGCTTGCTGGCATGGATTTCATCCTGATCCGACACGCGCGGCCCGCCATGACCACCGGCCTGTGCTATGGGCGCACCGATCTGCCGCTTGACGCACCGATGGACCCTGATCCGTCGGCCATTACCGAGAAACTCAGCGCACATCCACCACAGCGTCTGCAGGCCAGCCCGCTACAACGCAGCCAACACACCGCACAGGCAATCCGGCAGGTGGCTGAGCTGCCCCCGCTGGAGATTGACGCGCAACTGATGGAACTCGACTTTGGTGCCTGGGAGGGCCGCCAGTGGGATGACATTCCGCGCGTGCAAGTCGATCGCTGGGCGCGCGATCTGGTGCACGGTAACCCGCACGGGGGAGAGTCTGCTGCCGACTTGCTCGCGCGCGTGACTGCGTGGGCCGAATCGATGGCTGCGTCTCCCGTCCCTTGTCTCTGGGCCGTGACGCACGCGGGCTGCATGCGTGCACTGGCGGCGCACTGGCTGCGGCGTCCGCTGGCCGAAACGCTGCAGTGGCCGCTGCAATGGGGAGGGGCTTGCGGTTTTCGCGTGCACCCTGGGCAACCCGACGCGTTGCCCATCCTGCTGTTCTGGAACCGCTGACGGTCAGCGTCCGTTGTTGGTCGCCTGTGCGCCCCGGCGCTTCATCCGCGCCTGCTCCAGGTCATCGCACAACTGCGCTGCGGCTTCTACCAGGCGCGGGCCGAAACGGTTGATCAGGTCCCCATTGATGCTGAAGAGGTTGCCGCGCTGCACCGCCAGCAATTGCGGCCAGCGTTTCCAGCCATCGAGCGTGTCGATTGGGCGGCTGCCTTGCGTCGCTCCCATACTTGCCGTCAGCAGGACTTCGGGATTGGCCGCGATGACCGCCTCAGGCAATACAGTCGGCACCAGAAGCGGCTCGCTCGCAAAGATATTGCGGCCACCGCACAGCGCCAGCATGTCGGTGAAGATGTGCTGGCCGTTGAGCGTCATCAACGGCTGTTCCCACACCTGATAGAACACCTGCACCGGCGGCTTGCTTGCATACCGGTTGCGCAGCGTATCGACCTGCTGGCGGAACTGCTGCGCGGCATCGTGAGCGCTGGCACGCGTATCGAGCAGTGTGCCGAGCGCTTCGATGGAGCGTGGAATATCGCCCATGCGGTGCGGTTCGGAGAAGAACAGCGGAATGCCCAGCGCACGCAGGCGGTCGATCTGCTTCTGCGCGTTGCCGTGGCGCCAGACCACTACCAGATCGGGTTTGAGCGCGGCGATGCGCTCCAGGTCGAGCGCACGGTTGTCGCCCACGTGCGGAATGTCGCGCGCGGCCGGCGGATAGTCGCTGTAGGCCACCGTGCCCACGATGCGCGCGCCGCCGCCCGCTGCAAACAGCAGCTCGGTCGCATGCGGTGCCAGGCTGACGATGCGCTGTGCAGGGTGTTGCAGGGTGACTGTGGCGCCGGTGTCATCGGTGACGGAAATGGCGGCGAGTGCCGGTGCCGCAGCAATTGCCAGTGCAGCAAGGCCAAGCACACACAAGCGACGGGCAAAGTGGGGGAAGCGAGCGGGCATCGGGGTGAGTCAGACGGAGAGCGACAGCGATGCTAGCGCATCGCCAAGACGTTGCCATCCGGTCTCATCCGGAGGCAGGCCAAAGCGTATGCCGAGCACGTCATGTGCATGCCCTGTGCCGTCACACCGGATCGGCACATCAAAGAGGCGCGTCCAGATGCCGAGCCGCGCCAGTCGTGCGTGAAGCGAAGGCGCATGCGGGGTCGGCGCCCAAGCAAAGAGCGGTGTGTTGACGTTGGGCAGTCCGTGGCAATTGAGCAACGTGTGCAGGCGCGTGCCCTCGCGTTGCAGGCGGGTGCGATTGGTGGTTTGCCAAGCGGTATCCGCCAGCGCAGCACGCACGACGGCACGGGCGGGGCCGTTGACGGTCCAGTGTCCCAACGCATCGCGCAGCGCAGCCAGCAGATCCGGTGCGCCCAGCACAAAGCCGATACGTGCCCCGGCCAGGCCGTAGAACTTGCCGATCGAACGCAGGATCACCAGCCCTGGCGTGCCTGCCAACGGTGCGAGCGTCGGGCCATCTTCCAGCGCTTCGATAAAGGCTTCATCGACGATCAACATGCCGCCGCGCGCGCACAGGCGTGCGTGCCAATGACGCAAGGTGTCGGCCGGTAGAACGCGTGCCGTTGGGTTGTTCGGGTTGACGACAACGAGGTGTCGAACGTCATCGGGCAGATCGCCCAGGAAGGCGGCTTCAGACAGCACGGCAACGTCATGTCCGGCGCGCGCAAAGGCGGGCGCATATTCGCTGTAGCCAACTTGCGCGACGCCGACCCGGCCGCGGGGCAGCAGGGTGGGCAGCGTGCGGATGGCAGCCTGTGAGCCTGCGACGGCCAGCACCGCGTTGGCGTCGTTCACGCCGTAGTGCGCGGCGGCCAGCGCTTCGAGCCCATCGTCTTCCGGCAGGCGCAGCCAAGCATCGGGCGGAATGGGCGGGATCGTATAGCCGTGCGGGTTGATGCCGGTGGAGAGATCGAGCCAGCCGCCCGCCGGTTCACCACACAGTGCACGTGCCGCGGCCAGATTGCCGCCGTGGGTGATGGCATTCATGCCAGGTTCCGCGAGATGACGGCAGCAGCGCCCAGCATGCCGAGCCACAGCCACACCGTGCGCGAGACGAGTGCTAGTGCGCGGTTGATGTCGGCGGCGCTTGCAGGCTTGCCGGTGCCGAGCAGTGGGCGGGCCTCGTCCACGCCTTCGTAGCGTGCCGTGCCACCAAGCTGCACGCGCAGGCTGCCAGCGCCGGCAGCCATCACAGGGCCCGCGTTGGGGCTCGACCATTGTGGTGCCTGCCGGCGCCAGCAGCGCAGCGCATCAGTGGTGTGGCCTAGCAGCGCATAGCTCATCGCCGTCAGTCGGGCGGGAATCCAGTTGAGCACGTCGTCGATGCGCGCCGCCGCCCAGCCAAAGCCGGCAAAGCGCGCATTGCGGTAGCCCCACATGGCATCGAGCGTGTTGGCCAGCCGGTAGAGCACCACCCCCGGCGCACCGGCCACGACCAGCCAAAACAAAGGGGCGAACACGGCGTCGCTGCCATTCTCCAAGGCCGATTCCACAGCAGCGCGGGCGATGGGTTCGTCAACCGCTTCAGAGAGGTCCCGCGAGACGATGCGCGAGGCCAGTGCGCGTGCGCGGGGCAGGTCGGCTGCGCGCAACGCGGCGGCAATCGGCGCGATGTGGTCATGCAGGCTGCGCGCGCCGATCGCAAAGTAGAGCGCCACGGCATCGAGTGCTACCACAGCCCACGCTGAAGCCGCATGCGTGGCTGTGGCAAACCACGATGCTGCCAGCACGAACGGCAGTACAGCAATCGCCCAGGCGAGCAGGCCGACGATGCGCGACCAAGCCAGCGCTGCCGGCTTGCGGTTCGTGGCGTGTTCGATAGCGGTGGCAACGCGCCCGAAGCCCACCAGCGGATGCCAGCGCGGCACTTCGCCCAGCAGCCGGTCGAGCAGCACGCCGGCCAGTGCGGCCAGCGCCACGAGTGACCAGCCGAGGTCGGTCACACCGCCTGTCGGCACGCTCAGGGTCACGATCCGGTACCGAGCGCCGGCCCTTTGACCACCATCGGAATGCCCGCCACCAGCAGATGCACGTTGTCCGCCAGAGCGGCCAGACGCTGGTTCAGACGGCCTAGCTCATCCACATAGAAGCGTGTGACAGCGCCCATCGGGACCACGCCCAGGCCGATCTCGTTGCTCACGAGAATCACCTCGCCGGGCAGCAGCGGCAGGGCGGTGAGCAGGGCGTCAATCTCCGTTGTCCAGGCTTCGGGTGGTGTGATGAGGCCGGTATCGGGGTAGTCGTGGTGTTCAGAGAAAAGGAGGTTGTTGAGCCACAGCGTGACACAGTCCACCAGCACGCAACCGCCGTGCTGGGCGTGCGTGTACAGCGCTTCGGCCAGACGCATTGGCTCTTCGACAAGGCCCCAATGCTCTGGCCGGCGAGCGCGGTGCATGGCCACGCGCAATTGCATCTCTTCATCACCTTCCCCCGCCGTGGCGACGTAAGTGACGGGCCCCGCGCATTGCAGCGCGAGTTGTTCGGCGTGGTGGCTCTTGCCCGAGCGGGCACCACCGAGGATGAGTGTGAGACGGCGGGACATCCGCGCATTTTAGCCGTGGGTGCCCGGTTAGTGCTGATGGGCGTAGACAGGTGAATGCGATAATCCGCGCATGCCAAAGCCACCATTTCCCGAGCCTCTGATCGGCACGCTCATGATCCAGGGCACCACGTCTGATGCCGGCAAGAGCACGCTGGTGGCCGGGCTGTGCCGCATTGCGCATCGCGCTGGTGTGCGCGTCGCGCCGTTCAAGCCGCAGAACATGGCGCTCAACAGCGCTGTCACCGCAGATGGCGGCGAGATCGGCCGTGCCCAGGCACTGCAGGCACAGGCCGCAGGCGTTGCGCCCACGGTAGACATGAACCCCGTGCTGCTCAAGCCCAACAGCGACACCGGCGCGCAGATCATCATCCACGGCCAGCCGCGCTGTGACCTCGACGCCCGCGCGTATCACGACTACAAGCCCACTGCGATGGCTGCGGTGCTGGAGTCGCACGCGCGCCTGCGCACGCAATACGACCTCGTGCTGGTGGAAGGCGCCGGCAGCCCCGCCGAGATCAACCTGCGTGACCGCGACATCGCCAACATGGGCTTTGCCGAAGCCGTCGACTGCCCCGTCGTGCTGGTCGCAGACATCGACCGTGGTGGGGTGTTTGCGCACCTGGTCGGCACGCTCGCGTGCCTGTCAGAGAGCGAGCGCGCACGCGTGGCCGGCTTCGTCATCAACCGGTTTCGCGGCGACATCTCGCTGCTTACGCCGGGGCTGGATTGGCTGACGGCGCAGACGGGCAAGCCGGTGTTTGGCGTGCTGCCGTACCTGCACGGCCTGCATCTGGATGCCGAAGATGCCGTGCAGACCGCGCAACGTGCAGCCGCCGGCGATGCCCTGCGCGTGGTGATTCCGGTGCTGCCGCGCGTCTCCAACCACACAGATTTCGACGCGCTGCGTGCGCACCCCCAGGTGGACGTGCGCCTGATCGGCCCCGGGCAGCCGATTCCCCCAGCCGATCTCATCATCCTGCCCGGCAGCAAGAGCGTGCAGGCAGACCTCGCCTGGTTGCGCGTCAACGGGTGGGAGGCGGCGATCGCGCGGCACCTGCGCTATGGCGGCAAGGTGATCGGTATCTGCGGCGGCATGCAGATGCTGGGGCGGCGCCTGCATGATCCGCGTGGGCTGGAGGGCGCGCCTGGCAGCGTCGATGGTCTGGGCTATCTCGATTTCGAGACCACGCTGGAGGCCGCCAAGCAATTGCGTCAGGTGCGCGGCTCGCTTGTCGAAGGCGGCGAGGCCGGAGGGGCCACCGTCGCCGGCTACGAAATTCACATGGGCGTGACTGAGGGGCCAGCACTCGCGCGGCCCGCCGTGCAGCTCGACGATGGGCGCGCAGACGGGGCCATCTCACCCGACGGGCAGATTCTCGCCACGTACCTCCACGGTTTGTTCGATGCGCCGGAAGCCTGCCGCGCGCTGCTTGCCTGGGCCGGCGTGCGCGATGCGCAGGCGCAGGACTACGCAGCATTGCGCGAGGCGTCGCTCGAACGCCTGGCCGACACGTGCGAGGCGCACCTCGACCTCGTTGCGCTGTTCGGCGCGCCGCCACGTGCGGGCTGAGCCATAATCCCCA
>NZ_JAELUI010000208.1 GCF_016429285.1 Ralstonia sp. ASV6 | reverse complement strand
CCGCTGGACGCAGCGGATCCGCAACGACGTGGAGAGGATCTGATCTGGGTTGGGCCGCGGAACAGCGGCGAGCGTCTTTGGCGCTACATACAGACGTTCATGCTGAAGGGAATGGATGCTGTGCAAGCCCCCGATATGCCGAATGATTGGATGCACAAAGGCCGCAACCCAGAGCAAGGGTTCAACTGGCTGGCGGAGTGCCTGTGCTATTGGCCCGTCTTTCCTGCGGAGTGGAAGAGCGACGTCGGCCAGGTCAGGCGCGAAAACGGCATCGGACCGGAGCAACCGCTGAGCTGGCCTGCCAAGTTGCCCTAGCCCATGGAAGACATTGTTTTTCGCAGAGGCGTCAGCGCGGGCTGAGTTGGGTGCGAAGCCAAATGAAGATTTGGAAACAATCCCCCCAAATCCATGCACCCTGAGTAGCATCACCACCGTCGAATCCAGTCGCTGCCGAGCGGGGATCGCCCCATTTTTAAACGCACCAACATGGCCCAATTGTTCCGTCTTGCCGCTGCCCCGATCTTCGCCGCGCTGATCGCCAGCCCGGTACTGGGCGGTGACGACGCGCCACTCCAGGTGTCGTACCGTCAGGTGCTGACCGAGTACTTCAAGGACGCACCCAGCGCTGCCAAGAAGTACGATGGTCATCGCCTCGAGTTCAAGGGGCAGGTGTACCCGCTGTCCGACGACAGTTTGAACACGCTGGCCGTTACCGAAGACCTCAAGGTTGGCGCCCCGTTTCAGGATGACCAGCGCGACGCGTTGAAGGCCATGTTCCCTGACAACAAACTCTCGGCGTACAAGCCCAGCAAGGACATCACGCTGGATTGCCTGAACCGGCAGTTCGTTGGCCTGACGCTTGCCCTGACCGATTGCCGCGTCGCCAAGCCCTGAACGTTCACCCGCATTGCATCCTCGCTTCTGACCATGGCTTCTCTTCCGTTCGAACAACTGCTGGCCCCGCTGCCAGGCGCCCAACCTTGCGGCGAAGACATGCTCTTCTCCGCCGAATTCGACAGCATTCAAGAGTCGCGCCGCTTTGATGACCCATCGCTCGACCAGGGCGAGTGGGTGACCGAGATCAAGGAGGCCGACTGGCGCGCCGTCATCACCGAGAGTACGTCGCTGCTGCAGAACCGCACGAAGGATCTGCGGCTGCTCGCGTGGCTGACCGAAGCCCTGTCGAAGGAGCGCGGTTTTGCGGGCCTGCGCGAGGGCTATGAGCTGATCTCCGGCCTGTGCGAGCAGTACTGGGAGCACATCTACCCGCTGCCCGAGGCCGACGACCCTGAGGCCCGCATGGGCAGCATGGCGTGGCTGGCTGCGCGCTCGAGCCAACTGATCCGCGAAGTGCCGCTGGTGGATGCATCCAAGGGCGGCTACAGCCTCGTTGACTGGGAAGTTGCGAGCAGCTTGGTCGAGTCGATCCGCCGTGATCCGGATCAGGCCGATGAGCTCGCGCGCGGCAAGGTCACGCAGGAACAATTCGAGGCAGCCAAGAGGGCGACGTCACCGGCGTTCTACAAGACGCTGCATGACGATGTGGTGGGTTGCGGGGCTGCGTTGCTGCGGTTGCAATCTGTGCTCGATGGGCGCGCCGGGGACCATGCCCCGAGCTTCCGTGCGGCTCGCGAGACGTTGCAGACGGTGCGTGCGCTGGTCGAGCGCTTTGGTGGCAAGCCCCCCGAGCCCAAGCCGGCTCCGGTGGAGGCCAAGGCAACCCAGCAAGCTGCCGGGCAGGCTGCAACGGAAGCGGTTGTCGCGACTGTCGTGGGCCCGATCCGCTCGCGCGCACAAGCGCTGGATCAGTTGCGTGAAGTGGCGGAGTTCTTCCGCCAGACCGAGCCGCACAGCCCGGTGGCGTATCTCGCTGCGCGCGCCGCCAAGTGGGGCGACATGCCACTGCATGCCTGGCTGCGCACGGTGGTCAAGGACGACGCGACGTTGTCACAGATTGAAGAGTTGCTGGGTTTGGGCGATCCGTCGCCGGATAGCGCGGGCTGATCTTCGGTATGGGCCCCAACCAGGCACGATGTCTGGCGTGGGGTCTATGCAGATGCAAACCTCGTCAACTGCTCGAACAACCGCCGCACCCACTCGATCCGCAACTGCTGGAACCGCAGCTACTCGAGCTACCACTGCTTGAGCTGCAATTACTCGACGTGTCGCTCCCAGAGCCTCCGGAGCTGGCTGGCATTCCCGGCCCGCCCATCATCGATCGGTATCCGGCCCAGGCCGTGCCGGTCAACACGCTGGTACCGCCCAACGCCGTCATCCAGAGCAGGTCGGTCTTCGACCAACTGGCATCGGACGTCTGTTGGCCGCGCCGACGGTAAGCATCGAGCGCGGCGTCGGCTGTCGCAGTCGGTCCGGCGCTACCGACGCCGACCAGTCGTGCGGTCAACCACCAGTACGCGACTGCGAACGACGCCATTTCGATCAGCAGCCACATCACCGGACGATCTCGGGCCAGGCCAACAAATACCTTCGTCACGCCGAGCCCGAGTACCAACAGCGCAATCGCCCACGCAGCCATCGTCGTCGCTCGCATGGAGCCGGACGTCCACATCCATCCCTGACTTTGCAGCCGCGCTGTCATGTCGGAGGCTTCGTTGACGAGTCGATCCCGAAAGCTCGGCCACGTTGAGCGGTGCTGCTTCTGTCGGGTCAGCCACGTCCACGTGTTTGCGTGGCGCTCGGGCGTTTGCTCTACGTTCGCGACCACGTATGTGTGGCGATTGCGGCCTTTCTTCGCTGGATAGGCAATGCGGATTGCGCCCGCGTCGAGTAGCGCGAGTGTTGCGACCTGGGCCATTCGCGAAGCATCGCCAGTCATGAGGGCAGCCTCGTCAGGCGCGAGCGTGTGCGGCGCGCTGCCTTGTGCCACGCCCAGCGGGCGACGCTTGTATGTGAACTGGTGCAGGCCCCGGATCGACAGACAAGCCATCACGCACACGCCCAGATAGAACGCGAGAAAGCGCGGTCCTGGATAGTCCAGCACACCGACATCCGGCGCGGCATACGTGGTGATGGCGATGAGGGCGACACCGATCACGAGCCACGCGAGCGGCATGATCCGGCGAGTGGTCGAGACGTGAGGTGGCGAGGCTATATTGCTCGGACGCCATGCTTGGTCATCCGCCTCTTGCTCCGCCATGCCCTCCGGCGTCGGCCAGACATCGGGAGGCGGTTCTACGCCGAACGTACTCCGGTAGCTGTCGAGCGTTTGCTGGTAGTGGCGCGCGTAGGTGTCCTCTTCATCCGGCGCACCGATGCCCGGCGCATGGTGGAGCGGAGCGCGCAGTACTTCCGCGCAGAACACCGTCCAATAGTCCTTTGAGTACTGCAGGTGTAGATGCCATGCGGCATCGATCGCCTCTGATGGCGTGACTGGGTGCCCGGCATACACCGCCAGATAGGCGAAACGCTTGTACTCCTCGATGACGGTCAGCGTAAACAGAGACGACCATCCCTCGGCTTCTGCCAGGCGGCGGCTGAATGGCATCGGAGCGTCAGGCGCATCGAGCGAATACTGGCTCAGCCGATGCAGGCAGGCGTCGCGATCGGTGTCGGTCAGGGTGGCCTGGGGCGCGGATGCGGGATCGGGGGAGGTGGAGAGAGGGGCCGATGTCATAGGTGGCTGATCAATCGCAGTGTGTGCGCGTTGGTTGCGCTCCTTGGCGGTCCGGGCGTTTCTTCACCCATTGTTGGTGGGTTGGGATGATTCGCTGCCCGACCACGCGGGCTGACGGGCGCCAGACTAGTCTTGTTTCTGCTGTTCCAGCGCGCGGCAAACGTCGCGCTCGCAGCGGCCGAAGTCAAAGCTTCGCAAGCGCAGGTGGCGCTCGCCGTATTCTCCGGCGATCATCATTTCCGGGATGGAGCGCAGGGGGGCCGCCATCAGGCGCATCAGCGTCTGGGAGACCACCAGGAGCACCATCGGCGCCAGGCAGAAGAGCCCCATCATGATCCCAGTGATGGAGATGGCCTCTGCGAAACCGAACTCACCCCCTGCAAAAATCAGCATGACCACGATCATCAGGACGCTGAAATAGACGAGAAGGCCGATTGCCTCGCTAAAGCCCGGCCTCCTGTTTGACAGTACCGCCTCCAGAGGCTCGGGCAAGTTTCGTGGGCGCTTCGCGACATAGACAGTCTGCGGCTCGCGACGGCCTGATAAACGCAGGCCCCATGCCGAGAACACATCGTTGTCCCACCAGCCGGCAGCAAGCACGTGCATGCCGTTAAGGCCCGCAAAATAGGGCGCATTGGACGAAACCCGACGGCCCGTGACTTGGTATTCACAGAAGTGGATGACCCGATCGTCCGTCAGCGTGATGACGACAGGCGTCACGCGGTAGTAGGTCTCCCGCGAGATATCGTCGTCGGTGTAGTCATGCGCATTCCGTGCGTCGGAAGCGACGGTCCATCCCATCGCCTCATAGGCATTGAATGCCGCGTTATCTACCTGTACGGAACGAATGATGCCGCTGACGATCGCGACAGGCGCCCCCTGCCGTCGATTGGCAAGCCAATGCTCAAGCTGCTGCCAAGCCCATACCAGATGACACCAAAGCCACCAGATGCGCTCCTTCAACGGAGAAAACTGCGTGATGCGCTCGGGTAGCCTCGCGGCGGGGTCGCAGTACTCAAGCCGGATCTGGGGGGCGGCACGCCATTCGCCAGCCGGCTGTCGTGGGGCGGCAGACGACGGTTCACGCAACCGTGCCCGTCGGCGCGCATCCTGCTGCGTCACTGACTCGCCCGAAACTCAATCCGCCGATTGCGTGAACGCCCTTCATCCGTGTTGTTGGCCGCCACAGGCTGATCCGGTCCCACGCCAATCGCTGTCAACGTGCCTTGCTCGGCACCCTTGGCAATCAGGTAGTTCTTCACCGTTTCCGCACGCGCCTGGCTCAGGTTGAGGTTCATCGCGCGGCTGCCCGAGTTGTCGGTGTGGCCGACGATCTCGATCTTGCGGCCGTTCAGGCGCGGCAGCACGGTGTACATCTCATCCAGAATCGCACGGCCCTTGGGCGTGAGCGTGGCGCTGCCGGTTTCAAACTCGATGATGCGGTTGGCCAGCGTCTTGTCCAGCAGGCCCTGTTCGGACACCGCCGCCACGCGCAGACCGTTCTTGATCGTGTAGCTCTGACCCAGCGTGGTGGCCATGTCGCTGGTGATCTGCTGGCGCTGCGCCTCGTTGCCCACATCGCCGTGCAGCGAGACCTGTGTGCCGTCGACGTTGAGTTGGCCGCGGTTGACCTGCTTGATGGCCGGCGACAGGATCTTCTGCACATTGGCCGACCAGTTGGGCGGCGACACCACGTTGCCCACCTCGATCTGGTCCAGCACGTTGGCGCTGCCGTACAGCTCGCGCAGCTTGGCCAGCACACTGGCCTTGGTGGCCTCGTCGGGCACCGTACCACCGGCGACGACCTGGCCCGGGTTCGGTGTGGCTGCGGTCACCGTTGCGGCAGCCGGCGGCTGGTCGCCAGGGGCAGCGAAGGCGAGGCGGGACAGCGCGGCGAGGCACACCATCAGGATCGCTGCTGGCCGGAAGCCACGCTTGATTGCATCCAGACCCATGTTCATTCTCCGATGAAGACTTCGCGGAAGGTGTCGACCGCCACGCGCAGCGAAAGCTGCGGTTGATCCAGGTAACTCACGAACTTGGCCAAGCCGTACTCTCCGCTCACGTGCTGGTCGACCCATTCCGGATCGTCGATGTTGATGTTCTGCTCGGCATACGCCAGCGGCGACATCACGCTATGCAGCGTGCGCGACGATGCGCCGTTGAAGCCGATGACCAGGCGCTCTGCGCCGTTGATCTCGCCCAGGAACAGCGAGAGTTCAAAGTCTGCGCGCTGCAGGAAGCGCGACACCAGTTCCAGCCAGAAACTCGCCACCAGACTGCGGTACAGCGGGTCGGCCGGCAGGGGCAGGGTGAGCCCTTTCTCCAGGCGCGATGAGCCGTTGGCCATGACCGGCTGCAGCAGCGTGCCGAGTGCGAGCAGCGTGCGGCGCAGGCGGATGTTGTGGCCTTCGGTGCGCAGCATCTGCTCGAGCCCCGAGACGGTCTGGAAGTCGATGAAATCCGAAAAGCTGGCGTCGTAGGCCTGCGTGCCGTTGTCGGTTTCCACGCTGTGCTGCCCCTCGGCCAGCAGGCGCAGGCCCTCGGTGGCATCCGAGGCCTGACCGAGCGAGATCATCTGCTGGCCGGCGCGCGTCCACAGACGAGCCAGTGCGATCGGGCTGCGCGCGATGAAGCTGATGGGGCGATCCACCTCCATCGCAGCCGCCGTCAGAAACGGAAAGCGGCGCGAAGACAGGTCGCTGCTGGCCATCAGCGTACCGGCAATCGCCAGCCGGCTCTGCGAGCCCAGGAAGGCGAATTGCACCGGCTTCCAGGTGTCGTAGGTGGTCTTCCAGTCCGGCGCTTCGGCCAGCAGTTCCATGCCTTGCGCCAGCCAGCGGTCAAGCGTGTCGAGCAACTGGACGTTGTTGGCGCTTTTGACAAAGTCGCCACGCGATGGAAGCTTGCCGAAGTATGAAAGCTGCAACTGCGTCAGGCTCATTGTGCCGTCCCCCCTTGCTCTTCCGTAACGGCGGACCGGGTTGCGGCCTGCGTCTGAGCAGGGGCCGGTGTGCGGCCCGCCGGCGGCGAGCCGGCTGGGGCGGGCGGGGTGGAGGTGTTCAGCGGCGCGTTCATGTCGGCAATCGACGTCGGCAGGCGCAGGCCGCGCAGGCCCTGGCCTTGCGGCGAGTCAGAAGCCGTGGTGCCGCCGGTCTGCGGGCTGCTGATGATGCGCAGACTGATGGCAACCGTCAGGCCGTCCTTCGTCCACGACAGATCGAAGGCGCCGTCCGGGCGACGCTTGCGC
>NZ_JAELUI010000207.1 GCF_016429285.1 Ralstonia sp. ASV6 | reverse complement strand
AAATCTCCGAAGGCCAGGGCCTGTCGGTCACGGTGCGCAAGGGCGAGATCGAGACCATCGAGCAGAACCGCGACAAGATCGTCGGCGTGACAGTCATGCTCGGCAAGAAGCGCGGCAATGCCAGCACATCCGATTTCTCGCCTGCCGCGCTGCGTTCCACGGTCGAGGCGGCCTACAACATCGCGCGCTTCACCGCCGATGACGACGCTGCCGGCTTGGCCGAAGAAGAATTGCTGGAGAAGCATCCGCAGGACATGCAGCTCTATCACCCGTGGATGATCGACGCCGAAGCCGCCGTCGAAATCGCCCGCGCTGCGGAAGCCGCTGCTTTTGCCGTGAGCCCGAAGATCCGCAACAGCGATGGCGCGAGCATCTCTGCGCAGCACTCGCACTTCGTGCTGGCAACCTCGCGCGGTTTCATGGCGGGCTATCCGTATTCGCGCCACTTCATTTCGGCCGCGCCGATTGCCGGGTCAGGTGCGCATATGCAGCGCGACGACTGGTATTCATCCAAGCGCTCGCCCGCCGATCTGGCAGCGCCGGAGGCCATCGGCAAGTACGCTGCCGAGCGCGCGCTGGCGCGGCTGTCTGCTCGTCGGTTGACCACGCGCAAGTGCCCGGTGCTGTTCGAGGCGCCGCTGGCCGCAGGGTTGCTCGGTGCGTTTGTACAGGCGGTGTCAGGTGGCGCGCTGTATCGCAAGTCGACCTTCCTGCTGGATTCGCTGGCTAAGGAAATCTTCGCGCCGCACGTGCAGATCAAGGAAGACCCGCACGTGCTGGGCGGCATGGGTAGCGCGCCGTTCGATGAGGAAGGTGTGCGTACGCAGCGCCGCGATGTGGTGAAGAACGGCGTGGTGGAGGGCTACTTCCTGTCGACGTATTCCGCCCGCAAGCTCGGCATGCAGACGACCGGCAACGCGGGCGGCTCGCACAATCTGACGTTGTTCTCTGACAAGACGAAGCCGGAAGACGACTTTGCCGGCATGCTGCGCCGCATGGGCACGGGCCTGCTGGTGACCGAGCTGATGGGCCAGGGCGTCAACTACGTGACCGGCGATTACTCGCGCGGCGCGTCGGGCTACTGGGTCGAGAACGGCGTGATCCAGTATCCGGTGGAAGAGATCACCATTGCCGGCAACCTGCGTGACATGTTCCGCCAGATCGTCGCTATTGGCGCGGACGCGCTTGTGCGTGGCACGAAGGAAACCGGCTCGATCCTGATCGAACAGATGACGATTGCCGGCGAATAAATCGCCACAGCCAAAATGAAAAACGCGCTCTAAGCTGAGCGCGTTTTTTGTTGCTTGCAGCCGGGTTATTGCTCGTCCGACGGCGGTCGTTCGTAGGTCACGAACGCATAGTCGAAGTTGTTGGGCGCGGGCGAGTGGTGCGCCTCGCGAGCAACCTCGTGCCAAACCTTCGGATCTAGCGCCGGAAAGTGGGCATCGCCCTCGAAGTCGGCGTCGATCTCGGTCACGACCAGGCGGTCGGCGCTTGGGAGGGCATCGGCATAGAGCTGCGCACCGCCGATCAGGAAGATCTGCTCGACGCCAACACACAGGCGCTGTGCATCTTCCAGCGAGTACGCCATCTCGCAACCCGGCAGCTCCAGCTTGGCATTGCGCGTGACGACAATGTTGCGCCGACCCGGCAGCGGACGGCCAATCGAGTCGTACGTCTTGCGGCCCATCACGATGGGCGCGCCCATGGTGGTGCGCTTGAAGTGCGCGAGGTCTTCGGGCAGGCGCCACGGAAGCGTGTTATCGCGGCCGATCACGCCATTGCGGGCGCGGGCGACGATGAGGGTCAGAATCGTCATACGGCCACCGGTGCCTTAATCGCTGGATGGCTCTGGTAGCCGACGATCTCGAAGTCTTCGTACTGGTAATCGAAGATGCTTTCGGGCTTGCGCTTGATGTGCAGCTTCGGCAGCGGCAGCGGTTCGCGCGCGAGTTGCGTCTCCACCTGTTCGAAGTGGTTGTTGTAGAGGTGGCAGTCACCGCCGGTCCAGACAAAATCGCCCACGTCCAGGCCGGTCTGCTGCGCAACCATGTGCACGAGCAGTGCGTAGCTGGCGATGTTGAACGGCACGCCGAGGAAGATGTCGGCGCTGCGCTGGTAGAGCTGGCACGACAGCTTGCCGTCGGCCACGTAGAACTGGAAGAACGCGTGGCAGGGCGGCAGCTTCATGCGTGGGATGTCAGCCACGTTCCAGGCCGAGACGATCAGTCGGCGCGAATCGGGGTTGCGCTTGATCTGCGCGATCAGCTCGGCGATCTGGTCGATGTGCTCGCCGTTGGGCGTCGGCCACGAGCGCCATTGGGAGCCGTAGACGGGGCCCAGTTCGCCGTCGGCGTCGGCCCATTCGTCCCAAATCGTCACGCCGTTGTCCTGCAGCCAGCGCACGTTGGTCGAGCCCTGGAGGAACCACAGCAGTTCATACACGATGGACTTGATGTGGACCTTCTTGGTCGTCACCAGCGGAAAGCCGTCCTGCAGGTTGAAGCGCATCTGGTGGCCGAACACGGAGCGCGTGCCGGTGCCGGTGCGGTCGGCTTTGTCGGTGCCATGTTCGTAGACATGGCGCATCAGGTCGAGATAAGGCTTCATGCGAGCGCGGGGCAGTGCATCGAAAATCGATTGAGCCACATTGTAACGTGACCGGTGCGGCATCGACTGTACCGGCAGTGTCCGAGAACTGGCCCGGTTGAAAGGGCGGCACAGTTTGACTGACAAATCGCAGAACTGTCGATGTTCCCAGGCGGGGCGAACGTGCAAGATAAGGCCATCGCTTCCAACTGTCTGCTGGAGATTGCCATGTCACCCGTGACCACCGCCGCTTCGCTCAATCGTGCCGCTGAATTGCGCCGTCTTCGCGCGGCCGCCAGCATTGTCAATGCGGTGATTCCGCCGACGCCGCAGTACTGCTGGCCGCTGCTTTCGCAAGCGGTGGGCGCGGCGGTGTGGGTGAAACATGAGAACCATACGGAAGTGGGGGCGTTCAAGGTGCGTGGCGGGTTGCATTACCTGCACGCATTGCGTTGTCGGGAGCCTGAGATACGCGGCGTGATCTCCGCGACGCGCGGCAACCACGGCCAGTCGATCGCTTTGGCGGCGAGCAGGAACGGCATGACCGCCACCATCGTCGTGCCCCATGGCAACAGCGTGGAGAAGAATGCCGCCATGCGTGCGCTTCGCGCGGAGTTGATCGAGGCGGGGGATGACTTCCAGGCCAGCCGTGAATTGGCCGCTGAGTTAGCCGTCGCGCGCGACCTGCACTATGTGCCTTCGTATCACGAGGATCTGGTCGCTGGTGTGGCGAGCTACTGGCTGGAATTCTTTGAAGCAGTGCCGCTGGATGTGGTCTATGTGCCGATCGGCATGGGTTCGGGTATCTGCTCGGCCTTGGCTGCACGCGATGCGCTGGGGTTGTCCATGCGCATCGTCGGTGTTGTGTCGGCGCATGCCCGTTGCTACGAGCAGTCGTTTGTGAGTGGTGCAGTTGTGTCGGCGCCGGTATCGACGTTGCTGGCCGATGGCTTGGCATGCCGCACGCCAGATGCGAAGGCACTGGAGGTGATCCGCGCGGGCGTCGACGAGATCATTGCCGTAACGGATGAGGAAGTGGCGGAAGCGATTCGTCTGTATTTTTCGGCCACGCACAACGTGGCCGAAGGTGCTGCCGCCGCAGCCCTGGCGGGTGCGTGGCAACAGCGCGACCAGCTTGCCAATCTGCGCGTTGGTTTGCCGCTGACCGGCGGTAACATCGACCGCGCCTTGCTGGCGCGGGTCCTCGCCGGTCAGTCGATCGAGGCTTAAGCCGGCTGCTGGCGGCGACGCTGCACCAGCCAGCCACCGCCCAGCACGATCGCAAACACCACCGCGTACACAACCCACACCAGCGGACGTTGCTCTGCAAAGAACGGCTTGAGGACCGGCTCGGCCACGATCATGTGCGCCGCCGTGTAAGCCAGCACCGCCGCACCGCCGTAGATGATGAGCGGGAAGCGCTCGATCAGGCGCAGCACCACGCCGCTACCCCACACCACCACCGGTACGCTAATCAGCAGGCCCAGCACCACCAGCAGGAAACTACCGTGTGAAGCGCCGGCAATCGCGAGCACGTTGTCGATGCCCATGACAGCGTCGGCGATGATGATGGTCTTCATCGCGCCGATCAGCGTGGTGCTGCCGGCGCCGTGTTCGCCATTGTCCTGACCGTCGTCCGCCAGCAGCTTCCATGCGATCCACACCAGCGCCAGGCCGCCGACCAGCATCAGCCCCGGGATCTTCAGCAGCCACACCACGGCCAGCGTCATGATCGCTCGCACGATGATGGCGCCCGCTGCGCCCCACATGATGGCTTTCTTCTGCAGTTCTGGCGGCAGGTTGCGCGCAGCCAGCGCGATGAGGATGGCGTTATCGCCCGCGAGCACAAGGTCGATCACAATGATCGATGCCAACGCTGCAGCAAACTGCATGGTGAAGATGTCAGACAACCATTCCATAGCGGCTCCAAAGTCAAACAAGAAACGGGGTTGACCGGACTGCATGGAACGTTGGGGCGTGACGCTTTGCAGACCATGAATCCGGTTGCAAAGGTCTTGCTCGACACAAACAGGCCAAGAACCTGCTGATGCCGACACGACCGGAGGCGATTTTTTGCCTCGTCTTGACGATCGTGCCTGGGGCTGAAGAACCCCCGAGCTACTCCCCTTTGAGGAAGCCCACATTATAGCGCAGGCAGCGATTGGTGCGGTGCGCAAATGCAACACCCGCATCACAGCGCGGTATGCGTGGTTTTTTCCGCGGTGCGGGCGATTTTTACGCGAAGCGTCACGCAGCATTGCCGCGCTCTCGGGTGAAAGAACGGTGGCGCTGTCACAAAGCGGCGTCTACGCTGCAATCTCATCAGTGCAGACCCGAGCCGACCGAGTGAGGAGGCGGTGGCACATTTCTCGCTGCCAACGGCCTTCATGACCACGCCGTACCGTGCCGTTCCACCCACAACGGGAGACACCATGCAGGCCACCAAGCCATCCGCCGATGCCTATACCCGCCGCGCGCTGGCACGTCTGGTCCAGCCACAGCCCAAACCAACCATCGACGCCATCGGCGCAGGCCTGACGTTCTACCAGCTCTTTGCGGAAGAAGACGCAGCCTTGCGTGCCGAGGCAGAGGCCGGTTTGCTGGCCGCCGCCGCCAGCGTGAGCCCCAAGTTTTTCTACGATGCGCTGGGCTCCCGCTTGTTCGAGGCGATTACTGATCTGCCCGAGTACTACCCAACGCGTACTGAGGCTGCCATCTTCAGTCAGCACGCCGCGGAAATCGCCCTGCGCGTCGGGCGCGGTGCCACGCTCATCGATCTGGGCGCCGGCAACTGCGAGAAGGCCGCGCGCCTGTTCCGCACGCTGGCGCCGTCGCGCTATGTGGCCATCGACATCTCGGCAGATTTCCTGCGCGACACACTGCGCGCCTTGGCGCGGCAGCACCCGCAGCTCCCCATGGTTGGCATCGGGGCCGATCTGTGTGCGCCGCTTGTATTGCCCGATGCCGTGGGCGATGGGCGCCGCGTGTGGTTCTATCCCGGATCGAGCCTGGGCAATTTCACGCCTGACGATGCGCGGGCCTTCCTCACGCGCCTGCGCGAAGCGTCCGCCCCCGGCGATAGCGTGCTGATCGGCATCGATCTCATCAAGGATGCGCGACGTCTGGAGGCGGCCTATGACGATCCGCTCGGCGTAACGGCCGCCTTCAACCTGAACGTACTGCGCAATCTGAATCGTCTGCTGGGGTCGAATTTCGACGTGCGGGACTGGCGCCACCTCGCGCTGTATCGCACGGACGCGCATCGTATCGAAATGCATCTCGAAGCCCGCTACGATGTGACGGTGCGCTGGGGCGATCAGGCGCGCGTGTTTTCTGTTGGTGAGCGCGTGCACACGGAAAACTCAGTCAAATACGATCTGCCGCGCCTGCAGGGTCTGTTTGCCGACGCGGGTTTTGAGGACTTGCACGCGTGGACCGATGCGGGCGAGGATTTCGCTGTCTGCCACGCCAGCATCAGCCGCTAGGCGAGGGCGGGAGCGCTGGACGGGCGGTGCGATAATGGCGCTCGATCTTGAGATGCCGCCCGAGGTGTGCCGCGATGGCTGAATTCTTCATGCTCCCCGATCCGACGTTCATCGGATCGCTTTCCGACTGGACCGACGGCCGCCGCTTGCAGCGCCAGGGCATCGCACACAGCCTGGTCGATGCGCGCAACCGCACGCTGGCGCTGCTCGCCGCGTTTGGTGATACGCAGCGCGGCTGGCAGATCGAACGCGTGCCGCATCACGCGCCGCCGCTATGGACGTTGGGGCAGCTCGCCTGGTTTGCCGAGTTCTGGTGTCTGCGTGAGCCGCGTCGCAATGGCAGCGACACCATCGAAGACGGCGCTGGCACCACATGGGATCTGGCGCGCTGGCAGGCCACGGTGCCCGCCGCGCTGGAAGGCGCCGACAGTTTCTTCGACATGGATCGCCTGCCGCCGGATGTCTGCTGGGAACTGACGCTGCCCGGTATCGCCGCCGTCAAGCGATACGCGCACGATGTGCTCGACCGCGTGCTGCGCAAACTGGCTACGCTCGGCACCGATGACGACGCAGCGCTCGAACCGTTCCGCTGGGCCGTCTTCCATGAAGACCTGCGTGCCGAACACCTGCATGGCCTGCTGCAGGTGCTGGGCCTGCAACCGGCCGGGCAACCGCCGCTGGCTGCCGTGGCTATACCGGCAGCGCAGACGCTGTCCTTGCACGGTGGCCGTTTCCAGATGGGGTGGCCCGATGCCGACGGATTCTTCTTCGACAACGAGTGCCCGCCGCACCGCACCTACGTGCCCGCGTTCGAG
>NZ_JAELUI010000206.1 GCF_016429285.1 Ralstonia sp. ASV6 | reverse complement strand
GTGCCAAGGCGGCGCGGGCGGCGGGCACCGCATCGTGGGTCGAGTTCGAACGCTTTCGCGGCGAAGACTACCTCTTCTATCCGAGCTTCCCGTTGCACTGTGTGTTCCTGCGCGGCACGGCCGCTGACCCGCGGGGCAACATCAGCACCCACGAAGAGGCCTTCCACCACGAACTGCTGGCCATGGCGCAGGCGGCGCGCGCATCGGGCGGCATCGTGATCGCCCAGGTGCGGCGGCTGGTGGATCGGCACGACAACCTGCAGGCGATTCACGTGCCGGGCATTCTGGTCGACTACGTGGTCGTCGCGGAGGATGAGGCCGAGCATCAGATGACCTTTGGCGAGGCGTTCAACCCGACCTACATCCGCCCGTGGCAAGGCGAGGCGGTTCAGTTGAAGGAAGACGCGCTGGAGGCGAGTGAGGCCTTAGAAGCCAACCTGCAAGGTGCGCTCGATGCCCGCACGCTGGTACAGCGCCGCGCCGTGCTTGAACTGATGGCGCAGCAACCGCGTGTGGTGAACCTGGGCGTCGGCATGCCGGCTGCCGTGGGCGCGCTGGCCGAACAGGAAGGCGCACGCGGTTTCACGCTCACGGTGGAGGCCGGCCCGATTGGAGGTACGCCCGCAGACGGGTTGAGCTTCGGTGCATCCGCGTATCCGGAAGCGGTGGTTGACCAGCCCGCACAATTCGATTTCTACGAGGGCGGCGGTATTGACCTTGCCATCCTCGGCCTGGCGGAACTGGACGGTGCCGGCAACGTCAACGTGAGCCTGTTCGGCGAGGGTGGTGACACAATCGTGGCGGGCGTGGGCGGTTTCATCAACATCACGCAGAGCGCACGCTCGGTCGTGTTCATGGGCACGCTCACGGCGGGTGGCCTTCAGGTCGAAGCCGACGGCGGCAAACTGCGCATCGTGCGCGAAGGGCGCCTCAAGAAGATCGTGCCGGCTGTCTCGCACCTCACATTCAACGGCGACTATGCAGCGCGCTCCGGCATTCCTGTGCGCTATGTGACGGAGCGCGCCGTCTTCGAGATGCGCGACGACGGTCAGGGTGGTCGACGTCTCACGCTCACCGAAATCGCCCCCGGCATCGACCTGCAGCGCGATGTGCTCGACCAATGTGCCGCAGAGGTTGCCGTGGCACCGGATCTGCGCGAAATGGATGCCCGCATTTTCCGCCGCGGCCCTATGTGCGCAAGCACCTCGCTGGCCTGATTGCGCTCCGTTTTATTTACTGACGGGTAGCACTAGAAAATCGACCGGACATGCTGCGCTGCACGGGTTTTATGGGTGCAGCGCACACCTTGCAAAGTCTTTGCCAGAAAGGGTTTGCGGGATTCGCGCTGCGCCGCGGAAGACGCCATTGCGACGCCTTCATTTAGATGCGGCTTTCTAATAAAACACTTGCTGCCATACAGGGCCCTGTAAATAATTGAACGACCGTTCGATTTTGGGCTAGAGTGTTTCCGCAGGCTGGTTTACAGTCCTGCCCGACACGCGAAAGGCGCCTTGCGAAGCGCTGATTTTTAAGTGTGTCACGCCCCAGAAAAGAACGGAGAGAAATCATCATGCGTCACCCGACCGCTCGTCTCGAATCAAATCACGCAGCAGCCACGCCGATGCGCAAGGGCGAGCTGACGCGTGCGGCGATTCTCGATGCCGCGCTGGAACTGGCCTCACGCGACGGACTGGAAGGGTTGACGATCGGTGTGCTCGCGGAGCGCATGCAGATGAGCAAGAGCGGGGTGTTCGCGCACTTCGGCTCGCGCGAGGATCTGCAGGTGGAAGTGGTTCGCGAGTATCACAAACGGTTCGAGCAGGAAGTCTTCTACCCGAGCTTGACGGAACCGCGCGGCCTGCCGCGCCTGTGGAGCATGGTGCGCCGCTGGATGGAAAAGCGCATTCAGGAAGTGACCACAGGCTGCATCTACATCAGCGGCGCGGTGGAGTACGACGATCGCGCCGAAAGTCCGGTGCGCGACGAACTCGTCAAGAGCGTGACGATCTGGCGGGCGGCGCTGACCCGCGCGATCGAGCAGGCAAAGGAAGAAGGCCATCTGCGTGCTGAGGCGGACCCGCGGTTGATGCTGTTCGAGATGTACAGCCTGGAGTTGGGCTTGCATCACGATGCACGTTTCCTGCGGCTTCCGGACAGCGCCGAGCTGGCCATGGTGGCACTTAACAAACTGATTCAGTCTTACCGAACCTGACGCGGCATCGCACACCTAGCGGTCGCGCAGTAACACCTAAGGAGCCCAAGATGGGTCAATACACCGCACCGCTGCGCGACATGCACTTCGTTCTTCACGAGCTTCTGGGCGTGGAGGATCACCTGAAGGAGATGCCGCAGCACGCGGAGATCGATGCCGACACCATCAACCAGGTGATCGAGGAAGCCGGCAAGTTCTGCTCCGAAGTCATCTTCCCGCTCAACCAGTCGGGCGATCGTGAAGGCTGCACGTACCACGGCGATGGCGTGGTGACCGCACCCAAGGGTTTCAAGGAAGCGTATCAGCAGTACGTCGAGGCAGGCTGGCCGGCACTGGGTTGCGATCCGGAATACGGCGGCCAGGGCCTGCCCATCCTGATCAACAACGCGCTGTACGAGATGCTGAACTCGGCCAACCAGGCTTGGACGATGTATCCCGGCCTGTCGCACGGCGCGTACGAAGCCCTGCACGCACACGGCACCGATGAACTGAAGCAGCGCTATCTGCCGAAGCTCGTTTCGGGCGTGTGGACCGGCACGATGTGTCTGACCGAACCGCATTGCGGCACCGACCTCGGCATCCTGCGCACCAAGGCCGAGCCGCTGGCCGACGGCTCCTACGCCATCACCGGCACGAAGATCTTCATCTCGGCAGGCGAGCATGACTTGGCCGAAAACATCATCCACCTGGTGCTGGCACGTCTGCCGGACGCACCGGGCGGCACGAAGGGCATCTCGCTGTTTGTGGTGCCGAAGTTCATCCCCGATGCCAACGGCAACCCCGGCGAGCGCAACACCGTGAAGTGTGGCTCCATCGAACACAAGATGGGCATCCACGGCAACGCCACCTGCGTGATCAACCTGGACGGTGCCCGCGGCTGGATGGTTGGCGAGCCGAACAAGGGCCTGAACGCCATGTTCGTGATGATGAACGCGGCCCGCCTGGGTGTCGGCATGCAGAGCCTGGGCCTGACCGAGGTTGCGTACCAGAACTCGGCCGCCTATGCCAAGGAACGCCTGCAGATGCGCAGCCTGTCGGGCCCGAAGGCACCGGAAAAGCCGGCCGACCCGATCATCGTGCACCCGGACGTGCGCCGCATGCTGCTGACCCAGCGCGCCTTTGCTGAAGGCGGCCGCGCGTTCAGCTACTGGATCGCCCTGCAGATCGACCGCGAGCTGTCGCACAAGGATGAGTCCGTGCGTAAGGATGCGGCTGACCTGGTCGCGCTGCTGACCCCGATCGCCAAGGCTTTCCTGAGCGACAACGCGTTCATCTCCACCAACGAAGGCATGCAAGTCTTCGGCGGCCACGGCTATATTGCCGAGTGGGGCATGGAGCAGTACGTGCGCGACGCCCGCATCAACATGATCTACGAAGGCACGAACACCGTGCAGTCGCTGGACCTGCTGGGCCGCAAGATCCTGGGCGACATGGGCGCCAAGATGAAGAAGTTCGGCAAGCTCGTGCAGGACTTTGTGGAAGCCGAAGGCACCAACGAAGCCATGCAGGAGTTCATCAACCCGCTGGCAGACATTGGTGACAAGGTCCAGAAGCTGACCATGGAAATCGGTATGAAGGCCATGGCTAACCCGGACGAAGTGGGCGCTGCGGCTGTGCCGTACCTGCGTGTGGTTGGTCACCTGGTGTTCTCGTACTTCTGGGCCCGCATGGCCAAGATCGCCCTGGAAAAGCAAGACAGCGGCGATACGTTCTACAAGGTCAAGCTGGCGACCGCACGCTTCTACTTTGCCAAGCTGCTGCCTGAAACGGCTTCGCAGATCCGCATGGCACGTGCTGGCGGCGCGACGCTGATGGCACTCGAAGCGGATCTGTTCTAAGCAAACAGCCGCACACCCCTCGGGGCGACGCATACAGATGTCGCCCCGCTCGTCTCTTTCCTCTTCTCAGTTGAGGATGTCATGACCCGCACCGAACTCCCCACCAGCGCGCAGCCGCAGGCCGGCCAGCGCTCCAACTTCCTCGTCCGGCGCGTGGCCGTGTTGGGCGCCGGCGTGATGGGCGCGCAGATTGCCGCGCACCTGATCAACGCCAAGGTTCCCGTCACGCTGTTCGATCTTCCGGCCAAGGAAGGCCCGAAGAGCGGCATCGCGCTCAAGGCCATTGAAAACCTGAAGAAGCTGTCGCCGGCGCCGCTGGGCATCAAGGATGATGCCAACCTGATCCAGGCTGCCAACTACGAAGACGACATCGAGAAGCTGCGCGATTGCGACCTCGTGATCGAAGCGATTGCCGAGCGCATGGACTGGAAGCACGACCTGTACAAGAAGGTCGCACCGCATATCGCCCCGCACGCGATCTTTGCGTCGAACACGTCGGGCCTGTCGATCACCGAGCTGTCGGATGGCTTTGATGCGGAGCTGAAGTCGCGCTTCTGCGGCGTGCACTTCTTCAACCCGCCGCGCTACATGCACCTGGTCGAGCTGATCCCGACCGCGCACACGCGTGGCGACATTCTCGACAAGCTGGAAACGTTCCTCACCTCCGCGCTCGGCAAGGGTGTGGTGCGTGCGAAGGACACGCCCAACTTCATCGCCAACCGCGTCGGCATCTTCTCGATCCTGGCGGTGTTTGCGGAGTCGGCCAAGTACGGCATTCCGTTTGACGTGGTGGATGATCTGACGGGCTCGAAGCTGGGCCGCGCCAAGTCGGCGACGTTCCGCACGGCGGACGTGGTGGGCCTGGACACCATGGCGCACGTCATCAAGACGATGCAGGACAACCTGAAGGACGATCCGTTCGCCCCGGTCTACGCCACGCCGCCTGTGCTGGCCAAGCTGGTGGAAGCGGGTGCCCTGGGCCAGAAGACCGGTGCCGGCTTCTACAAGAAGGAAGGCAAGGACATCAAGGTGCTGGACCCGCAAAGCGGCCAGTACGGCCCGAGCGGCAAGAAGGCTGACGACATCGTCGTGCGCATCCTGAAGAAGGAGCCCGCCGAGCGTCTGAAGCTGCTGCGTGAATCGACCAACCCGCAGGCGCAGTTCCTGTGGGCTGTGTTCCGCGACGTATTCCACTACATCGCTGTGTACCTGGAGCAGATTGCGGATTCGGCCGCGGAAGTCGATCTGGCCATCCGCTGGGGCTTCGGCTGGAACAGCGGCCCGTTCGAAGATTGGCAAGAGGCTGGCTGGAAGCAGGTGGCCGAGTGGGTGAAGGAAGACATTGATGCGGGCAAGGCGCTGTCGAACGCAGCACTGCCGCAGTGGGTGTTCTCGGGCCCGGTGGCGGACAACGGCGGCGTGCATTCGGCGCAGGGTTCGTGGTCGGCCAAGCAAGGCACCTTCCTCTCGCGCAGCACACTGCCGGTGTACGGCCGCCAGGTGTTCCGCGCACCGATCAAGGGTGCGACGACGGTCAACCCGCTCACGTACGGCAAGACCATCGAAGAGACCGACGCCGTGCGCATCTGGGTGGACGATGCTGCCGGTCAGGACGACGTGCTGATCATCTCGTTCAAGAGCAAGATGAACACGATCGGCCCGAGCGTCATCGACGGCCTGACGCGTGCGGTTGATCTGGCCGAAGCCGGCTACAAGGGTCTGGTGGTGTGGCAGCCGACGTCGCTCAAGCTGGGCGCGCCGGGTGGTCCGTTCTCTGCCGGTGCAAACCTGGAAGAAGCCATGCCGGCCTTCATGATGGGCGGCGCCAAGGGCATCGAGCCGTTCGTGAAGAAGTTCCAGGACGGCATGATGCGCGTGAAGTACGCCGGTGTGCCGGTCGTGTCCGCAGCGTCGGGCATCGCGCTGGGCGGCGGCTGCGAACTGCTGCTGCATTCGGCCAAGCGTGTGGCTGCGCTGGAAACGTACATCGGTCTGGTGGAAGTGGGCGTGGGCCTGGTGCCGGCAGGCGGTGGCCTGAAGGAAGCTGCACTGGCGGCTGCCAAGGCTGCACAGGCTGCGGGCAGCACCAACATCCTGCAGTTCCTGACCAACCGCTTCCAGGCTGCGGCCATGGCCAAGGTGTCGAGCTCGGCGCTGGATGCGCAGAAGATCGGCTACCTGCAGCCGACCGACACCATCGTCTTCAACGTGCACGAGCTGCTGCACGTAGCGCGCAACGAAGTGCGTGCGCTGTCCGACTCGGGCTACCGTGCGCCGCTGCGTCCGATGGGCATTCCGGTGGCGGGCCGTTCGGGCATTGCGACCATCAAGGCATCGCTGGTGAACATGCGTGACGGCGGCTTCATCTCGCAGCACGACTTCACGATCGCCTCGCGCATCGCTGAAGCGGTGTGCGGCGGTGATGTGGAAGCCGGCGCGCTGGTGGATGAAGAATGGCTGCTGGCGCTGGAGCGCAAGGCCTTCGTCGATCTGCTCGGCACTTCCAAGACGCAGGAACGCATCATGGGCATGCTGCAGACCGGCAAGCCGGTGCGTAACTAATCGCCGCGACGACAGAGAACAGGAGTTTCATCATGACCAAGCAACTGCAAGACGCCTACATCGTCGCCGCGACCCGTTCACCGATCGGCAAGGCGCCCAAGGGCACGCTCAAGAACCTGCGCCCGGACGATCTGCTGGCGACCATCCTCAAGAGCGCTGTCGCCCAGGTGCCGAACCTGGACCCGGCGCTGATCGAAGACGCCATCGTCGGCTGTGCGATTCCCGAAGCGCAGCAGGGCCTGAACGTGGCGCGTATCGGTGCGCTGCTGGCGGGCCTGCCGAACACGGTGGGCGGCGTGACCGTCAACCGCTTCTGCGCCTCGGGCCTGACGGCCGTGGCC
>NZ_JAELUI010000205.1 GCF_016429285.1 Ralstonia sp. ASV6 | reverse complement strand
CATGGCCCGCGTGCGCCCGGACCACCTCGCCAACGCTGACGCCAACGGTAAAAACGCGGCCGAAGTCTGCGCGGATTGCTATCGCCAGTACCTGCCCCGCCCGACCGAACGTGTGCACCCGTATGCCGCGCCGGTGGAGTCGCGCCGGCTGCAGGGTCTGCCGCCGGCCCTGTTGCTAACTGCCCCGCAAGACTTGCTGCGCACGGAAGCCGAGCGCTACGCCGGTGCCCTCATCGAAGCAGGCGTGGTCACGCAGGTCGTGCGCGTGAACGAGGCGTGTCATGACTCGATCGCCATGAGTGCGGTCGCGCAAGACGAGATGACGTGTTTCCTGCGCTGGCACCTTGGCATGACGCGTCAGGCTGCGGTGCGCGCCAAGCGCCGCATACGTGCGGACGGCAAGAACAGCACAGACCGCACCCCGCCTGACCCGACCGGCCCGACCAGCAACAGGCCTGGCTGAACCCACAACAACAAGAAATGGAGTGCGAGGCCGCGCGCGTGTTTCTACGCTGCGGCCCGTTGTGCTCCAAGTGCTTTCCCGAGCCATTCAGAGTCACTTCTCTTTGCTTACCCAACGAAATCGAGAGACATCATGAGCCTGTCCAAACGCACCATCGCCATTTCGGTCGCCGCTGTCCTCGGTGTAGCAGCCGTGGGCACCTACGGTCTTGTTTCCAGTGCCGGCGCATCGCAGCAGCCGGCCGCACCTGCCGCCACGCCAGTGGATGTGGCACCCGTCGTCGCGCGCAACGTGGCGGAGTGGGATGAGTTTTCCGGCCGCATCGAAGCCGTTGAACGCGTGGAAGTCCGCCCGCTGGTGAGCGGCACCGTCACGGCGGTCCACTTCAAGGACGGCAGCATCGTCAAGAAGGGCGACCCGCTGTTCACCATCGACCCACGCCCGTACGCAGCGGAGGTGGCGCGCACGCAAGCCGCGTTGACCGCCGCCAAGTCGCGCGTGGCCTACACCACGTCGGAACTCGATCGTGCGCAAAAGCTGGTGGCCGACAACGCCATCGCCCGCCGCGAGTTCGAAGAGAAGGAAAACGCGGCACGTGAGGCGCAAGCCAACCAATTGGGCGCTGCAGCCGCACTGGATGCTGCCAAGCTGAATCTGGAGTACACGCGCATCGTGGCGCCGGTCTCGGGCCGCGTGTCGCGCGCGGAAATCACCGTCGGCAACATCGTTGCAGCCGGGCCCAGCGCGCCAGTGCTGACGACGCTGGTGTCCGTCTCGCCGATGTACGTGGCGTTTGATGCTGACGAGCAGAGCTACCTGCGCTATTCGGCCAAGGCGGCCCAGGGCGCGAAGACGCCGGTCTATATCGGCCTGGCCAATGAAGACGGCTACACGCGCGAAGGCGCTATCCAGTCTGTCGACAACCGGCTGGATGTGCGCTCGGGCACGATCCGCGTGCGCGCCACGCTGGACAACGCCGACGGCCGCCTCACGCCGGGCCTCTACGCGCGCGTGCGCATGAGCACCGGCGCGCCGCATGACGCCATCCTCATCAGCGACAAGGCCATCGGTACGGACCAGGACAAGAAGTTCGTGCTGGTGGTGGATGCCGCCAACAAGACCAGCTACCGCGCTGTCACGGTGGGTGCGTCCATTGATGGCTTGCGCGTGGTGAAGACCGGGCTGAAGGCGGGGGATCGGATCGTCGTCAACGGTATCCAGCGCGTGCGCCCGGGCGACGCCGTGGCACCCAACGTCGTGACCATGGATAGCCTGGTCACCAAGCGTGTGGTGCTGCCAGGTGCGCAACCCGAAGCGCCTGCCGAAGCCAAAGCCGATACCCCCGCAGCACCTGCCGCCAAGGCTGAAGCCAAGGCCGCGAATGCAAAGACCGCAGCCACCGCGCAACGCCTGCCTGCTGACCGCGCCTGATTGCGTCTGAACCTCATCGCACACATACCGAACTTCGGCCATGAACTTCTCTAAATTCTTCGTGGACCGCCCGATCTTTGCGGGCGTGCTCTCCACGCTGATCCTGTTGATCGGGATCATCTCGATCTGGCGATTGCCGATCTCGGAATACCCCGAGGTCGTACCGCCTTCGGTGGTGGTGCGCGCGCAGTTTCCGGGCGCCAACCCGAAGGTGATTGCCGAAACCGTCGCCTCGCCGCTCGAAGAGCAGATCAACGGCGTCGAGAACATGCTGTACATGCAGTCGCAAGCCAACAGCGACGGCAACATGACCACCACGGTCACCTTCAAGCTGGGCACCGATCCAGACAAGGCACAGCAGCTCGTGCAGAACCGCGTGTCGCAAGCGCTGCCGCGCCTGCCCGACGTGGTGCAGCGCCTGGGCGTGACCACCATCAAGAGCAGCCCCGACCTGACCATGGTGGTCCACTTGCTCTCGCCCAATGACCGCTACGACATGACGTACCTGCGCAACTACGCGGTGCTCAACGTCAAGGACCGCCTTGCACGTATCAGCGGCGTGGGCCAGGTGCAACTGTTCGGCTCGGGTGACTACTCGATGCGCGTGTGGCTCGACCCGAACAAGGTGGCGGAGCGTGGCCTCACGGCCAACGAAGTCGTGCGCGCCATCCGTGACCAGAACGTGCAGGTGGCTGCCGGCGTGATCGGCGGCTCGCCCTCGGTGCCGGGCACGGACCTGCAACTGTCCGTTAACGCACAGGGCCGCCTGAAGACCGAGCAGGAATTCGGCGACATCATCCTCAAGAGCTCGCCCAACGGCGCCGTGACGTATCTGCGTGACGTGGCCCGCATCGAGCTGGCCGCGTCGGAATATGGCCTGCGCTCGCTGCTGGACAACAAGCAGGCTGTGGCCATTCCGATCTTCCAGGCGCCGGGTTCCAACGCGCTGCAGATTTCGGATGACGTGCGCAAGACGATGGAGGAACTGAAGCAGGACTTTCCCGAAGGCGTCGACTACCGCATCGTCTATGACCCGACGCAGTTCGTCCGATCGAGTATCGAAGCCGTCACGCACACACTGCTGGAAGCGGTGGCGCTTGTGGTGCTCGTGGTGATCCTGTTCCTGCAGACTTGGCGTGCGTCGATCATTCCGCTGCTGGCGGTGCCGGTGTCCATCATCGGTACGTTTGGCCTGATGCTGATGTTCGGCTTCTCCATCAACGCGCTGTCACTGTTCGGGCTGGTGCTGGCGATCGGGATTGTGGTGGACGATGCCATCGTGGTGGTGGAAAACGTCGAGCGGAACATCGCTGAAGGGTTATCACCACGCGAGGCCACGTACAAGGCCATGCGTGAAGTGAGCGGTCCGATCATCGCCATTGCCCTGACGCTGATTGCCGTGTTCGTGCCGCTGGCCTTCATGACGGGCCTGACCGGTCAGTTCTACAAGCAGTTTGCGCTGACGATTGCGATCTCGACCGTGATCTCGGCGTTCAACTCGCTCACGCTGTCGCCGGCATTGGCTGCGCTGCTGCTCAAGGGCCATGACGCGCCGAAGGATTGGCTGGCGCGTGCGATGGACAAGGGGCTGGGCTGGATCTTCCGCCCGTTCAACCGTGTGTTTGGTGCCGCGTCGGAGTCGTACGGCCGTAGCACCTCGCGCGTGATCGGCCGCAAGGCCGTGATGCTCGGCATCTACCTGGCGCTGATCGGCTTGACTGCCGTGCTGTTCAACAAGGTACCGGGCGGCTTCGTGCCGATGCAGGACAAGCAGTACCTGGTGAGCTTCGCACAACTGCCGGACGGCGCCTCGCTGGACCGCACGGAAGACGTAATCCGCCGCATGTCGGACATCGCCCTGAAGCACCCTGGCGTGGAAAGCGCCGTGGCCTTCCCGGGCCTGTCGATTAACGGCTTCACCAACAGCCCGAGTGCCGGCATTGTGTTCGTCACGCTCAAGCCGTTTGACCAGCGTAAGAGCGCCGATCTGTCGGGCGGCGCGATTGCAGGCCAGTTGAACCAGCAGTACGGCGCCATCAAGGACGCGTTTATCGCGGTGTTCCCGCCGCCACCGGTGCAGGGTCTCGGCACGGTGGGTGGCTTCAAGCTGCAGCTGGAAGATCGTGGCTCGGTCGGCTACGAGCAGCTCTTTGCCGCCACGCAGGCCTTCATGGCGAAGGCCCGTAAGACACCGGAACTCGGCCCGTCGTTCTCGAGCTACCAGATCAACGTGCCGCAGTTGAATGCCGACCTGGACCGCGTGAAGGCCAAACAGCTTGGCGTGCCCGTGACGGACGTATTCGACACCATGCAGGTCTACCTGGGCTCGCTGTATGTGAACGACTTCAACCGCTTCGGCCGCACGTATCAGGTGAAGGTGCAGGCAGACGCGCCGTTCCGCGCCCATGCTGAAGACATCCTGCAGCTGAAGACGCGCAATGCTGCTGGCGACATGGTGCCGCTGTCTTCTCTGCTGCGCGTGTCGCAAGGCTTCGGCCCGGACATGGTGGTGCGCTACAACGGCTACACCGCTGCCGATATCAACGGTGGTCCGGCGCCGGGCTTCTCCTCGGGCCAGGCACAGGCGGCTGTGGAGCGCATTGCGCACGAAACGCTGCCCAAGGGCGTGCGCTTCGAGTGGACGGACCTGACGTATCAGCAGATCCTGGCTGGCAACTCCGCCGTGTGGATCTTCCCGATCTGCGTGCTGCTGGTGTTCCTGGTGCTGGCGGCGCAGTACGAAAGCCTGACACTGCCGCTGGCCGTGATCCTGATCGTGCCGATGAGCCTGTTTGCCGCCATGCTGGGCGTGTGGCTCTCGCATGGAGACAACAACATCTTCACGCAGATCGGCTTGGTGGTGCTGGTGGGGCTAGCGTGCAAGAACGCGATCCTGATCGTGGAGTTTGCGCGCGAGCTTGAGCTGCAAGGACGCTCCATCGTGGAAGCCGCCATCGAGGCCTGCCGCCTGCGTCTGCGCCCCATCCTGATGACGTCGATCGCTTTCATCATGGGTGTGGTGCCCCTGGTGGTGTCGACCGGCGCCGGTGCGGAAATGCGTCATGCCATGGGCGTGGCCGTGTTCGCTGGGATGCTGGGGGTGACGCTGTTCGGCCTGTTCCTCACGCCGGTGTTCTATGTACTGCTGCGCACGCTGGCAACACGCCGCGCCCAGCGCTCGGAAGATGCACCGGATCGCGATCTGGACCTGGATGGCAACGCCATGCCGCTGCCGTCGGGTCAACACTAATCAAGACATCGCTATGAACGCGTTTAAACAACACACAGGTCAGGCCACGCGGCCTGGCCGCTGGACCCCGCTGGCACTGGCTGCCGCGCTGTTCCTCGCGGCCTGCTCGCTGGCGCCGACCTACGAGAAGCCGGACGTAGGCACACCCACGGCTTTCAAGGAAGCGTCAGCAACCGCAGATGCCTCGCTGGCCGCCGGCGAACAAGGCAAGTGGAAGACCGCCGAGCCCTCCCTGCCCGCCGACGGCGCGTGGTGGAAGATCTTCAACGATCCGACGCTCGACAAGCTCGAAGCACAGGCGGCCGAGGCCAGCCCCACGCTGGCCGCCGCCGCCGCACGCGTGAACCAGGCGCGCGCCTTTGTGCAGGCCAATCGTGCATCGCTGTTCCCAGAACTGGATGCGGGCTTTGGCCCGACGCGCCAGCGGGCTTCCGCAGCATCAGCGGGCTTGCCCTTGGGCGCACCCGTGCAGCCGCAAACGTACTGGCGTGCACAGGCCACCGTAGCGTATGAGGTCGACCTGTTCGGCCGCGTACGCAACAACATCGATGCAGCCGGCGCCGACGCCGAGCGGGTGGAAGCGCTGTACCGCGCGGCCCGCCTGTCACTGCAGGCCGACGTGGCGCAAACGTACTTCAGCCTGCGCACGCTTGATGCGGAAGAAGCCCTACTGGCCCGCACGCTGGTCGGCCGCGAAGAAGCACTCAAGCTCGTGCAGCGCCGCTTCAAGACCGGTGACATTGGCGAGCTGGACGTCGCCCGCGCCGATGCCGAGTTGGCCACCGCGCGCTCCGATCACATTGGCGTGCAGCGTCGTCGCGCGGTCCTGGAGCACGCACTGGCAACGCTGCTGGGCAAGGCACCCGCCGATTTCTCGATGGGAGCCGACCCGCTACAGGCCGCCAACGTGCGCGTGCCGGCAGGCCTGCCCTCTGCCCTGCTGGAGCGTCGCCCTGACGTGGCCGCAGCCGAGCGCTCGATGGCTGCCGCCAACGCGCGCATCGGGGTGGCGCGTGCGGCGTTCTTCCCGCAACTGCAACTTACGGGCGGCTTCGGCTACGAGTCGCACGACATCGGTGACCTGCTCAAGTGGGGCAGCCGCACGTGGATTCTCGGGCCGCTGGTCGGCACCGCACTGTCGCTGCCGATCTTTGACGGTGGTGCACGCAGCGCCGGTGTGAAGCAGGCGCGTGCAGCGTACGAAGAGAACGTCGCCAACTACCGTGAAAGCGTGCTCGTCGCTTTCCGCGAGGTGGAAGACAACCTTTCTGACCTGCGCCTGCTGGCCGATCAATCCAAAGCCCAGGACGATGCCGTGCGCGCTTCCACGCGCGCTGCGCAACTCTCGCGCACGCGCTACAACGCGGGCTCGGTCAACTATCTGGATGTGATTGATGCGGAGCGCAACATGCTGTCTGCTGAGCGCGTCGGCGTGCAACTCGCCGGCAGCCGTGTGAATGCCACGGTGGGGCTGATCAAGGCGCTGGGTGGTGGCTGGGGTGATTTGCCGACAGAACAGGCGAAGCCGGCAACGGTGGCGCAGCAGTAAAGACGCTCTTCTCTCTCTGGAAAGCGAGACTCTGCGCGGCTTCGGCCGCGCTTTTTTTAGCTGAAATTCGCAGACGCCGACCCGCCCCCTCGGAATCACCGCAGCGCTTTGCGCGCCTACGAATCCTGCCCGGGCGCGACCTTAGGTGGCGCGTCCAGCGCCAATCCTGGCGTACTGCGCATCGGGTGCTTGAGCAGGCCATCCACCAGCGTTGGCGACACGTAGTGCGGCCCGTCGAACAGGTAGACCTTGAAGCCTTGGTAG
>NZ_JAELUI010000204.1 GCF_016429285.1 Ralstonia sp. ASV6 | reverse complement strand
CAAAGTATCCGATCAGGTGGGCGCGACCTGCGCGCCGCTGTGGTCCCGGAGGATCACCGTCGCAAGAATGACTTACGGACGGTTGCCAGTCGGGAACGGCCATGCAGCAGCCGGGTTCAGCGCGGTCTTGGCAGCGGGTGCAGCAGCAGGTGCAACGGCCGGAGCAGCAGCGGGCTTGGCGACAGCCTTCTTCGCCGGAGCCTTCTTCGCAGCAGGCTTGGCAGCAGCCTTCTTAGCGGCCGGCGCCTTCTTCGCAGCAGGAGCCTTCTTCGCAGCAGGCTTAGCAGCAACCTTCTTGGCAGCCGGTGCCTTCTTGGCAGCAACCTTCTTCACCGCGGCCTTCTTGGCTGCCGGTGCCTTCTTGGCGGCAACCTTCTTCACTGCGGCCTTCTTGGCTGCCGGTGCCTTCTTGGCAGCAACCTTCTTCACTGCAGCCTTCTTGGCTGCCGGTGCCTTCTTGGCAGCAACCTTCTTCACTGCGGCCTTCTTGGCTGCCGGTGCCTTCTTGGCAACGACCTTCTTAGCTGCAACCTTCTTGGCAGCAACCTTCTTTGCCGGTGCCTTCTTGGCGGCCGGAGCAGCCTTCTTTGCAGCGACCTTCTTAGCGGCCGGAGCCTTCTTCGCAGCGGCCTTCTTGGCCGGGGCCTTGGCGGCCGGTTTCTTCTTAGCAGCAGTTGCCATGGGAAACTCCTTCGAGATTGGGTATCGAACTATCGAGATTGAGCAACCCGACCGGCCCGATCCCACGATGCATTGGCATCGCCAGACCAACCGAGCGAGCGATTCATCGGCGCGCCACCAGACTGCAGCCGCACGCTAATGAATTCGGTAGGAAGACCCGCAACCCGCGCGGTGGACGCACGCAGCAAGTTGCACATCTCGGCTGAGCACACACGCGCAGCCGCAGCCGGCCGGACCAACTGCATCCGGCGAGTCTTCATCAATTGAGAGAACCGGGGCATCGTGGCCACACCGGTTGAAACCTGATCTTGCGCGAGTCGCTGTGTAGAGTGCAAAGCCGCTTGCAGCGTGACTTTGCAGACAGCGGAAATCTGGAGAGCGCGCGTTTTCTTTTGGGGGTAGTACGCCCATCCCAACGAAGGGATCGCAGAGACGGCACCGAGTTCAAACAGCCCTGTCGGCGTGGCGTGCATCAAAGTGGTTACGCTCCTCGACTACCTTTCACTTGCCGCTTGCTTGGAAGTTCATCGTCGTTGATCGCGCGAACCGCCCTTGCATCGAAGTCAACGTCTTGTCAAGGCGAATCATAATTCGTTTGCGCGGTGATGTTAAGAGATTTATGCAAAAAGCGCGGCGAGTTTTGGTGAAGGATTGCGCCGCGTCTGTGCGTCGTCGCGATTTGGATCGCGCAAGCACGCATGTCGACCTCTCGATTGCGCATTTTCTTGCGTCGTGACATCACGTCAACGCGTTGCTTCACGCAGACACTCGCTTCCCGCGAACCCAATGTTCATGCCGGTTTACAGCAACACGCAATGTTGTGCGCGTGTCGCTCGCAAGCATGCGCGCGCATGACGCGTGAACGCTGCGATGTCGTGCGTGTCAGCTGCGCGAGCAACGCGATGCGTGTCGAAAAAAACGATGCGCGGATACGACAACGCGCACGAATTTTTCGCGCGATCACACGCAGTCGACGCGCAGCACGCATGCGCATCGACACATTGAACGTGTTCATCGACATCGATGACGCGCTCCTCGCTTGCGTGCAACGCGCGATGTGCGGGCTCGACGCAATCGCGATGACCAAAACGTTCGACACGACGCATGCACGTGCCGCAATTCGCGTGCCGTACATCGAACGCGTGATCGTCGACGGCGCGATGCGCGTCAAGGTGGATCGCGTCGGCACGTTCGCATCGATGTCGATGCGAGACGACGCACCAGTGCCATCGCGCAGGTCGATGAACACGCAAGCGAACACATCCACACGTGTCGTGTGCACAAACGCGCGATCACGGCGACACGCGCACGCGCCGGCATGTCCCCATCGCGGGGAAACCCTGCTCAGCAGCTGATGAAAACCGCGCGCGACCGCGTTTGAAACGAGGCGGTTTTGCGACGATAGAAGAATTGTTCTACGGCAATCCGGGCGCCATCTTTGCTGCAGCGTCGATACTCCAAGACCGGCTTCAGCCAGCGCTTTACGAGGATCGACCACGTTGGAATGCTGCAATCGCATATCGGCGCGTCAGGTTGGCGCTGATTGTCATGCCATTCGGTTTCACTTCACGATCCGATCACCACGTCAGTACGGCATCGATCGCGCGGCGTGGCGCGGACCTGCGCGTGGCCCGTGATGAGACAGGGAGATCGTTGCCAACCGCACGTGTCAGACACTCGGTTGGTGACATACCCGAGGAAGAAAGAGCGCAAGACAGAAGGGGTCCAACAGAAGCGTTCTAAGCAGTGGAGGCACAAGATGCGCGATCCAGCGTTCTTGTTCAGTTCGAACCCACCGGAGTGTGGGGTTTTCCCGCAGACCCAGCGTCGTACGTTGCGCCGGATGCCTTGCTCAGTGGCGGCTGCGTCGCTGGTGTTGCTGGCTGGGTGCGCGAATTCGGGTAGCGGTGACATGGGAACGTCGCTGGGCGGCGGCAGCGATCCGCAATCGAAGCCGACGATCACGGCGTCGAGTTCGCCAACGTGGTCGAACGGCAACGGCAGCACCGCATCGGGCAGCACCAGCAGCACGCCGATCGCAACGCTGACCGGCCCGGTCGAGCAAGTGACGACGACCACCGTGGCAGCCATCGTGCCGCTCACGACCACGCTGACTTCCGCTACGCAGACACTGGGCGCGGCAACAGGTCTGGGTACACCGGTCGGCGGCGTGCTGACGACATTGGGCAGCGCACTCGGCAGCGAGGGCAAGACGATCACCACAGCTGGCAAGGGCGATGCGCTGGTGTCGACGCTAGGCAACACGATGAGTGCGCTCGGCACGATCACCGGCGGGCTGTCTGCGGTGGTCACGCCGATTGCGCCTTCTGCCGGCGGCGGTACGACTGCACCGGGTGGCGCACTCGTCGGTGCGCTGCCTGGCGGGCTCGGCAGCACGCTGGCACCGGTGACGACCGCAGTCGGGTCGTTAACGATGGCGAATCCAGGTGCCGGCACGCTCGGCGGCGGTGCCACCACGAGTTCGCCGGTGGGTGGGCTGGGCGGCATCGGCTCGACGGTCGGCGGACTGGTCGGCGGACTGCTGTCGGGCATATCACCCGGCGCGCATCACTGATGGCCTCAGTGATTGGGAAAACGTTCTTTGCATTCGACGGCAAACGCAGGCGGATGCTGCCCACTGGACGCCAGATGCGCGTTCTTCTGACACCCGGTGGTGATTACGCGGTACGGGCCGCGCTGACAAGGAGACTCACCATGAAGATTCAAACCCCGCTCCAAACTTCTTCCGTTTCGTCGTCGGCTTCTGCGTCATCCCGCACGCTGCTGGCGGCGGCCGCACTGGCCGTGCTCGCGCTGGCCGGTTGCGCCTCGGGCGGCAATCCGAACGGCGACACGACCCCGTCGTCAACCGCCAACAACAGCCCGGGCGCAGTGCCTGTCGGCAACGTTGCCAGCAACGGCGGCAACGTCGTTACGCAGACCGGCAAGACGGTGAGCGACCTCGGCACGACGATCGGCACGGCATCATTGCCCATCGTGGGCGGCACGGCTACGCAGAAGGATCTGGGTGCAACAGTCACCTCCGCCGGCAACACAGTCCAAACGCTGGGCGGTGGCATCAGCAACGGGCTGGGCAAGATCGGCTCGACGCCCGACCCGGTCGGCACGACGGTGCAGAGTTCGGGCGCCGTAGTGCACTCGACAGGCGTCACGCTGGTGAATGCGGGGCAAACCGTGAGCGATCTGGGTGCCGCGGGCAGCCCACTGGCGCCGCTGAATCCGATCACCTCGCCGGTGGGCAGCGGCGTGTCGGCACTCGGCCAGGTGGCACAAGGCGCCGGTGGGCTGGTGACCATTGGCACGTCCAGCGGACCGGTGCAGCAGGTCACGCAGCAGTTGAGCAATGCGATCGTGCCGCTGTCTTCGCAGGTTGCGGGGGCCGGTCAGCAGGTAGGTGCGGCGACCATGCTCGGCGCGCCGCTGGCCGGTGCGCTGAACACCGTGGGCGGTGCCCTGCAGAGCGGTGGAGCGCAAGTCGGCGCAGCAGGCGGCAATGCACTCACGCGTGACGTGGGTGGCCTCGTCGGCGCAGTGGGCAGCACGGTAGCCAGCGCCGGTGGCCTGGTCAACGGTGGAGGCAGCGGTTCGACCAATCCGCTCGCGCCCATCACGAATGCGCTGGGCGGTGGCCTCGGTGGCACAGCCGGCGGCAACAACCCGCTGGCGCCGATCACCAGCGCACTGTCGGGCGGCGCCAACCCGCTCGCCCCGATCACAAATGCACTAGGTGGCGTCACGAACGTCGCCGGCGGCTCGGGCAGCAATCCGCTGTCCCCCCTGACCGGTGCGCTGAGCGCCCATTGAACAAGACGATCTGCGCGACCGATCACCCTCACCGATTTTTTTACCCTGATAAGGAGACACCACGATGCAACGCACCCCTCACTCTCTTGCACGTCTGGCCGGCGCACTGGCACTCACACTGGCCGCTGGCGGCGCCTTCGCGCAAACCACCCCCGCAGGCACCTGGAAGACCATCGACGACAACACAGGCAAGCAGAAAGGCGAAGTGACCATCGTCGACAACGGTGGCGTGTTCACAGGCAAGGTCACCAAGATCCTGGTGCCGGGCGACGAGAGCAAAACCTGCACCAAGTGCACGGACGACCGTAAGGACCAACCGATCCAGGGTCTGATCATCCTGAAGGATCTGAAGGCGAACGGAAACAACAACTGGGATGGCGGCAACATCCTCGACCCGGAAAACGGCAAGGTCTACAGCGCCAAGATGTCGCTGGATGAGACGGGCAAGAAGCTCACTGTGCGCGGCTTCATCGGTATCAGCCTGCTCGGCCGCTCGCAAACATGGATTCGCGAGCAGTGAACCCCCGCTAATAAAGAAGCCTCCCAACGCGCGGCGGTGCCCTCTGTGGGTGCCGTCTCTTCGGGCGCCGGTGCTAGCCGGCGCCTTCTTTTTTGCGCATGCACAGCGCAGCACCCTGCCTTAATTAAGCCTTCACTAAAGAACCAGCCGCAGGCCGCCGTTACACCCGGAGGGAACTGCCCGCTAGGGGCACAACAAAGTGGAGAAAACGCGACATGCGACAGTGGACACTCAAAGCAAAACTGCGCCTGGCGCTGGCCCTAATGTGGCTGGGCTTGATTGGCGTCGGCGTATGGAGTGCCATGGAAACCCGCTCGACGATGCTCGATGAGCGCAAAGTCGGGCTGCAGAATCTGGTCGATGCGGCCGAGGGTGTTGCCAAGCTGTATCACGCCAAGGCGCAATCCGGCGCCATGAGCGAGGAAGACGCCAAGAAGACCGCGCTGGCCACGCTCGCCTCGATGCGCTACGGCACCACCGGCTACCTGTTCGTCGTCGATTCGCAGTTCATCCTGCTGATGCATCCGACCCTGGCCGACATGGTCGGCAAAAGCACCGCCGGCTTCAAGGACCCGACCGGCAAACCCGTCTACCCGACCATCGTCAACGCGGCCAAAGACAAGGGCTTTGGCTTTGCCGAATACCAGGGCCGCCTGCCCGGCAGTGAGACCGCCCTGCCGAAGATCGGCTATGTGAAGCGCTTTGCGCCGTGGGACTGGAACCTGTCGAGCGCGGTGTTCCTGCAGGAGGTGGACGCGGCCTACCATCACTCGCTCATCGCCAATCTGATCGTCATCCTGCTGGTGGGTGGCATGGTGTCGGCGGCCATGTCGCTCATCATTCGCAACGTACAGCGTGGGCTGGGCGGTGAACCCAGCTACGCCGCCGAGGTGGCCCGCCGCATTGCTGCCGGTGACCTGGCCGTGCGCGTGCAAACCCGCCCGGACGACCGCGACAGCATGCTGGTCGCCATGGCGCAGATGCAGCAGCAACTGACGGGCACCATCGGGCATATCAAAACGTCGGCGGATTCGATTGCCAGCGCCACCAAGCAGATCGCCGCCGGCAATGCGGATCTGTCGCAGCGCACGGAAGAGCAGGCCAGCTCGCTGGAAGAAACGGCGTCCAGCATGGAAGAACTCACCAGCATCGTGAAGCAAAATGCCGACAATGCGCGCCAGGCCAGCCAGCTCGCGGGCAACGCATCGGACATCGCCATCAAGGGCGGCGAAGTGGTTGGCCGGGTGGTGGACACCATGGCTGGCATCAACGACAGCAGCAAGAAGATTGCCGACATCATCGGCGTGATCGAAGGGATTGCGTTCCAGACCAACATCCTCGCGCTCAATGCCGCCGTGGAAGCGGCACGCGCCGGCGAGCAAGGACGCGGCTTTGCAGTCGTGGCCGGTGAGGTCCGCAGCCTGGCGCAGCGCAGTGCCACTGCGGCCAAGGAGATCAAGGAGCTGATCAGCGATTCTGTGGGCCGCGTTGAAAACGGCACCACGCTGGTGGCGGAAGCTGGCAGCGTGATCGATGAAGTGGTCGTGGCGGTCAAGCGCGTGACCGACATCATGGGCGAAATCAGCTCGGCGTCGGACGAGCAAAGCTCGGGCATCGAGCAGGTCAACCAGGCCGTCAACCAGATGGATGAGGTGACGCAGCAGAACGCCGCACTGGTCGAACAGGCGGCGGCGGCAGCATTGTCGCTGGAAGAACAGGCGCAGGTGCTGCGCGACGCCGTGGCGTCGTTCCGCACGGTCTGATCCGGCGCCCGAAACTGGGGCCGAAAGCGCGAGCCGAACCCCGCCCAAATCCCCAACGAGCGGAGGGGCGGCGGTTCGTGCCCGGGGTTGCCGCATGGTGTTATGCTGGGCGGCAGAGGAATCAATACAAACAACACGTTGGAATAGCCATGCCCGAGCGCAACCGGCCGCCATTCAGGGGCCTTACTGGCGCGATTGCCGGGTCGACTACCAGCGCCCAGGCCGTAACAGGAGACAACCCTGGAG
>NZ_JAELUI010000203.1 GCF_016429285.1 Ralstonia sp. ASV6 | reverse complement strand
TGGTGGCGATCGTCACGCTGCCGTTGTGGCTGATCCCGCCGTTCTTCGCGCTGATTCCGCCGCTGCTGTGGGGCTGGCTGACCTACCGCCTGATGACCTACGACGCGCTGGCCGACCACGCCACGCCTGAAGAACGCCGAGCGATCATGCAGCGCTACCGGTTGCCGCTGCTGGGCATCGGCATTGCGGTCGGCATGCTGGGCTCGGCGCCGACGCTGTTGTGGGTGTCGTCGGTGGTGACGATCGTGCTGTTCCCGATCATCGCCATCGCCGTCATCTGGTTGTATGTGCTGATCTTCATTTTCTCGGCGCTGTGGTTCGGCCATTTCTGCCTGCGTGCGCTCACGCGCCTGCGCGCCGAGGCACCGCCCGCGCGCATGGTCGAAGCAAGCGTCATTGACGTTACCTCCATCGAACTGCCCCGCGAGTAAGTAACAAGGATTGACATGGCTTTCGGCATGATCATCATCGGCGACGAGATCCTCTCCGGCCGCCGCGAAGACAAGCATCTGCGCAAGTTGATCGAAGTACTGGGCGAGCGCGGCCTGGCGCTGGAATGGGCCGAGTACGTCGGCGACCAGCCGGCGCGCATCACCAGCGTGCTCAAGCGCACGCTCGCCAGCGATGACGTGGTGTTCTGCACCGGCGGTATTGGTGCCACGCCGGATGACCATACGCGTCAATGCGCCGCCGCCGCACTGGGTGTGCCGCTGGTGCTGCATCCGGAAGCTCGCGAACTGATCGCCCAACGCATCGCCGACACGGCTGCAGGCGACCCGATCAAGGCTGATCTCTCCACGCCTGAGAACCAGCACCGTTTCAAGATGGGCGAGTTCCCGGAAGGGGCGCGCATCATCCCGAACAGCTACAACCGCATCCCTGGGTTCTCGGTGGCGCATCACCACTTCATGCCGGGTTTCCCGGTGATGGCGTGGCCGATGATGGAGTGGGTACTCGACACCTATTACGCCGATCAATTCCACCGCGCCCCGCGCGAGGAGCGCTCGTTCCTGGTGTTTGGCTTGCCGGAGTCACGGCTGACGCCGCTGATGGAGCGCATCGAAGCCGAGTTCGATGGCGTGAAGGTGTTCAGCCTGCCCAGCGTGGGCGATGCGGCGCGCGGTGAGCGCTATGCCCGCTCGCACATCGATCTGGGGGTGAAGGGCCCGCCCGAAGCGGTTGCGCGTGCCTATGTGGTGCTGCGAGAAGGCGCGCTGGCGTTGGGCGGGGAGATCATTGAGCCGAACGCCGCAACGGCGCCCTGATGGCCTTGCGTGCTGTGGGCGGCGTGCTGTGTCGTTACGCGCCGTGCCACGGCAAACCGCGGAAGCACCAGCCTTCCACCGTTTTGCGGTGGCCTTCGCTGTCCTTGGCGCCTTCAAAACCCTCCAGCACATCCATCGCCAACGTATAGCCGGCCTGTGCAGCCGCCACAGCGGCGTGCTTGGAGCGCGCTGCGCTTCGGCACAGGAACAGCACGGGCACGTCCTTCGGCACGGCTGCTTCCAGCGCGCTGAGGAAGTTCGGGTTGCGCACGCCGCCCGGATACTGGTTCCATTCCACATGCGTGAACTGGTCAGGCGCAATGTCTGGCGTGCCGACCCAGTCCAGTTCAGCACGCGTGCGCACGTCTACCAGATGGGCTTGCGGATCGGCGGCGAGCAGGGCGGCGGCTTCTTGCGGAGACAGGGCACCGAAGTACGGGAGCTGGTCGGCCTCGCGGCGGGCAGTGGCCGCTTCCAGCAGGGACTCGCGGGTGAGTGTGGTGGCAGTCATGGCAATCGGCAGAAGGTAAAGCACTATTTTAGCGTTGCCATCACATGATGCAGGTGAAATTCACTGAAACGGTGCAGTCGCCATTACGATGCACTCAAGTGGTGCTACGTCGATTTGTGTGCACCACGGCTGTGCGTTGACTACCCTGACTGAACAGCAGGGTTCCCGTGAGGCCGATTCCACCCAAGGTATCTGCACCGGCTTCTTGATGCTGTCGCACCGTGTCAGGCATGGGCTGGCGCGGCGCTGCACTATTTGCGGGAGCACATGCCCGTCATCGGGTCGACACTGGCATGCTTTCTGCTAAGATTCCCGCGGTCTTTTCCAGGGCGTTTTGGCGGTGCCGGACGTCCCTGGCGAGAAGAAGATGTTTCGGGGGTGAGGGCGATCGAAGCGATCTGTCACACAACCGGCTCACAATACTTTGCGTTATTGCGCTACCAGGAGAATGGCATGTCCCAAAGCATTGCAGACGTGATGAAGCTCGTGAAGGAAAACGACGTCAAGTTCGTCGATTTCCGCTTCACCGATACCAAGGGTAAGGAGCAGCACGTCTCGGTTCCCGTGTCGCATTTCGACGAAGACAAGTTCGAAAGCGGCCATGCATTCGACGGTTCGTCGATCGCCGGCTGGAAGGGCATCGAAGCGTCGGACATGCTGCTGGTGCCGGATGCAAACACCGCTCACGTCGACCCGTTTTACGAAGAGCCGACGCTGGTGCTGACCTGCGACGTGGTCGAGCCGTCGGATGGCAAGGGCTACGACCGCGACCCGCGCTCGATCGCCAAGCGCGCTGAAGCCTACCTGAAGAGCACCGGCCTGGGCGACACCGCCTACTTCGGTCCGGAACCCGAATTCTTCATCTTCGACGGCGTGACCTGGAACGTCGACATGCAAGGCTGCTTCGTGAAGATCCAATCCGAAGAAGCCCCGTGGTCGTCGGGCAAGGAATTCGAACACGGCAACTCGGGCCACCGTCCGGGCAAGAAGGGCGGCTACTTCCCGGTTGCCCCGATCGACACGTTCCAAGACATGCGCTCGGAAATGTGCCTGATCCTGGAATCGCTGGGCATTCCGGTTGAAGTGCACCACCACGAAGTGGCAGGCCAAGGCCAGAACGAAATCGGCACGCGCTTCAGCACGCTGGTGCAACGCGCCGACTGGACGCAGCTGCAAAAGTACGTGATCCAGAACGTCGCGCACACCTACGGCAAGACCGCCACGTTCATGCCGAAGCCGGTCGTGGGCGACAACGGTTCGGGCATGCACGTTCACCAGTCGGTGTGGAAGGACGGCCAGAACCTGTTCGCAGGCAACGGCTACGCTGGCCTGTCGGAATTCGCGCTGTACTACATTGGCGGCATCATCAAGCATGCTCGCGCGCTGAACGCCATCACCAACCCGGGTACGAACTCGTACAAGCGTCTGGTGCCGGGCTTTGAAGCACCGGTCAAGCTGGCTTACTCGGCACGTAACCGCTCGGCTTCGATCCGTATTCCGTACGTTGCGAACCCGAAGGGCCGTCGGATTGAGACGCGCTTCCCGGATCCGCTGATGAACCCGTACCTGGGCTTCTCGGCCCTGCTGATGGCTGGTCTGGACGGCGTGCAGAACAAGATCCACCCGGGCGAAGCTGCCGACAAGAACCTGTACGATCTGCCGCCGGAAGAGGATGCAAAGATCCCGACCGTGTGCGCAAGCCTGGATTCGGCTCTGGAGCACCTGGACAAGGATCGCGAGTTCCTGACCCGCGGTGGCGTGTTCTCCAACTCGATGATCGACGCCTACATCGAGCTGAAGATGGAAGAAGTCACGCGCTTCCGCATGACCACGCACCCGATCGAGTTCGACATGTACTACTCGCTGTAATGCGCGAGCGCCCCGGCCGAGGTGTCGGGGCGAAGAGACGGTTGTGAGGGGAAGGGCGGCGTAGGTCGCCCTTCCTTTTTGCGGGGCAGGGTTTTGTGGCTAGAATGATCGTCCGCCGGATTTCGGCGCCCGATCGACGTTTCGCCAGGTTCCATCTCATGTTCCGTCATTCTTCACGCATCGCATCTGGACTGCTTTCCGCCGTGGCAGCGTTTGCTGCGTTGTCCGTGCAGGTGCCCGCGCACGCGGATGATGTCTATCTGTGCAGCGGCCCGAACGGCGTGCCGGAATACCGCAACAGTGGCAACACGAAAGGCTGCAAGAAGCTGACGCTGCCCGATGTGGTGACCGTACCTGGTACGCGCAGCCCGCGCAGTGCCGGGGCTGCACCAGCACCGGCGCAGAGCAATGCAGGTGGTGGCTTCCCACGTGTGGACAGCGCTACGCAAAAGGCGCGTGACGGCGAACGCCGCCAGGTGCTGGAAACAGAGTTGGCAGACGAGGAGCGCAAGCTCCAGGCGTTGAAGGCCGAATACAACAACGGTCAGCCCGAGCGCCAGGGCAATGAACGTAACTATCAGAAGTATCTCGACCGCACCGCGCAGTTGAAGAGCGACATCGAGCGCAGCCAGGCCAATGTCGATTCGATCCGCCGGGAGCTGGGCAACCTGAAGGAGTAATAGCGCAATGCGTCGACTGATCCGCAAAGCGGCTCGCCGCGATGACCAGGAACAGACGACGCCACCCGCGCCGTCAGTCAACGCCCGCCAGGACATTTCCGACGGCGACAGCATTGATGGGCCGCCGCCTATTCCGTTTTCTCATGGCGCACCGCCGTCGTACCCTGGGCTCGATGCGGTGCCCAATCCCATCCTCTTCGTCCGCCATCCGGCACTGACGATCTTCTACGCAAACCCCGCCGCCGAAGCCGCGCTGGCTGTGTCCCGCCGGCAACTGGTGGAGATGTCGCTGCACGAGTTGTTTGTCGACCCCTCCGAACTGGCAGAGATGATCGCCACCGTGGCGGGCCGCCAGTTCGATGCCAAGCGGCGCGATGTCTCGCTCGAACGGCCTGGTCACGAACCATTGCATGCGCATGCAGTGGTGGGTGCTGCCGACTTTGCACCGGGTTCTGTGCTGCTGGAGTTGCTGCCCAACGAGCAGAAGATCCGCAGCGAGCGCGAAGAGCGCTTGCTGGACCTGACCGCCGCCAACAAGGAGCTGATCCGCAACCTCGCGCATGAGATCAAGAACCCGCTTGGTGGGATTCGCGGCGCCGCGCAGTTGCTGGAGTTCGAGCTGCCAGAGCGTTCGTTGCGCGAGTACACCCAGGTCATCATCAAGGAGTCTGACCGGCTGCAGACGCTGGTGGACCGACTGCTGGAGCCGCACCGGCATCCTCACATCGTGGGCGACGTGAACATCCACGAGGTGCTCGAGCGCGTGCGCTCTGTGGTGCTGGCTGAGTTTCCGCAGGGGTTACGCATCGTGCGCGACTACGATGCCAGCCTGCCTGAGTTCCGTGGTGACAAGGAACAGCTTATCCAGGCGGTGCTCAACATCGTCCACAACGCGGCACATGCGTTGGCGCATCGCATTGCACAAGGCGACGGTGAGATCGTGTTGCGCACGCGTGTTGCACGACAAGTCACGATTGCAAAACGTCTTTACAAGCTGGCATTGGACTTGCATGTAGTGGACAACGGTCCTGGGATTCCGGAAGACATCCGCGAGCGCATCTTCTTTCCGCTGGTGTCCGGACGGGAGGGGGGGAGCGGGCTGGGCCTGACACTCGCGCAGACCTTCGTGCAGCAGCACGATGGCCTGATCGAGTGTGAGAGCAGGCCGGGGCAGACCGATTTCCGCATTCTTGTGCCGCTGCACTGACGCTTTATCGGCGCATGCAGAGCGCGAGGACCCAGGCAAAGACGAAGTCAAGCAGACGAACCAACACATGAAGCCAATCTGGATAGTCGACGACGATCAATCCATCCGCTGGGTCCTTGAAAAAGCACTGGCACGCGAGAGCCTGTTGTCGCGCAGTTTCACCAACGCGCGCGACGCGCTCAATGCGCTGGATGAGGAAACGCCGCAGGTGCTGATTTCCGATGTGCGCATGCCGGGCGGCTCGGGGCTGGACCTGCTGCAGGCCATCAAGGCAAAGCATCCGGGGCTGCCGGTCATCATCATGACCGCGTATTCGGACCTGGACAGCGCCGTGGCGGCATTCCAGGGCGGCGCCTTCGAATACCTCGCCAAGCCGTTCGACGTGGATCGTGCGGTCGAGTTGATCCGCCGCGCGCTGGAAGAAAGCCTGCGTGAAGAGGAGATCGACGATCGCCTGAGCGATGCGCCCGAGATCCTGGGCCAGGCGCCCGCCATGCAGGACGTGTTCCGCGCCATCGGCCGGCTGTCGCAGTCGAACGTGACGGTGCTGATTACCGGGGAATCGGGTACGGGTAAAGAACTGGTGGCCCGCGCATTGCACAAGCACAGCCCGCGTGCGAGCGGCCCATTCATCGCGCTGAACACTGCGGCGATTCCGAAAGATCTGTTGGAGTCGGAACTGTTCGGTCATGAGCGCGGCGCCTTCACCGGCGCGCAGACCATGCGCCGCGGCCGCTTTGAACAGGCCGAGGGCGGTACGCTGTTCCTCGATGAAATTGGCGATATGCCGTTCGATCTGCAGACGCGTCTGTTGCGCGTGTTGTCAGACGGGCATTTCTATCGCGTGGGTGGACACAACCCGCTCAAGGCCAACGTGCGGGTGATTGCGGCCACGCACCAGAACCTGGAAACGCGTGTCAAAGACGGCCTGTTCCGCGAGGACTTGTTCCACCGTCTGAACGTCATCCGCCTGCGCCTGCCCGCGCTGCGTGAGCGCCCGGAGGACATCACGCTGCTGGCACGCCACTTCCTGCAGAAGAGTGCCAAGGAGTTGGGCGTGGAGCCCAAGCGCATGTCGGACGAGGCGCTGGCACATGTTGCCACGCTGCCGTTCCCGGGCAACGTGCGCCAGCTCGAAAACCTCTGCAACTGGCTGACCGTGATGGCGCCGGCGCAGACCATCGAGATCAAGGATCTGCCCTACGACCTCGTACGGGGTAACGCGCAGGCGTTGCCCGCAGCCGCCGATGCTGGAACCGTGCGGCCGGTGTTTGTCGGAGAACCTTCGTATGGCGGTGAGCCATATGGTGCTGGGCTGTCGAGTGACACGCTGGCGACGACGACCGCTGCAGGTGCATCGGCTTCCGCAGGCTGGGAGCGTGCGCTCGCGGGCGAGGCCAAGGCCATGCTGGAAGCGGGTCAGCCAGACGTGATGGACGTACTCACGCGCCGTTTCGAAAAGGCGATCCTCGAAGCTGCGCTTGGGGTCACACGCGGGCGCCGCGTGGAAGCCGCAACGCGC
>NZ_JAELUI010000202.1 GCF_016429285.1 Ralstonia sp. ASV6 | reverse complement strand
GTGCGGCTGACCGCCTGGCTGTGTCGCAGCCGGCACTGTCGTACCAGATGCGGCAACTGGAGCAATGGCTGGGCGTACCCCTGTTCGAGCGCTCGGGGCGCAAGCTCGTGCTCACGCGGGCCGGTGCTTCGGTGCGTGCGTGGTGCCGTGATGCGTTTGCCGGGCTCGATGAATTGCGCGCCGCACTGCACAGCGGCGAGATGGAACGCGTGTCGCTCAAGCTGGCCAGCGGCTCCAGCTTTGGGCGCTATGTGTTGATGCCGGCACTGCTGACGCCGTCGCCGGAATCCGATGCACCGCTGCTCGACGACGTGCGTCTGGAGCTGGCGTTCGGCAGCGACGACGAAGTCTTTGGCCATGTCGAATCCGGTCGCGCAGACCTCGGCTTCGTCTACACACCGCGCACTTCACGCTTGTTTGAGCACCACGCTGTCTACACCGAGGAGTTCGTGCTCGCGTGCAGCGCGCGCGCATTGCGCGAGCAGGGTGCCCCACGCACGCTGGCCGACTGTGCCGCGCTGCCCTTCGTCACCTATGACGAGTCCGATGCGGTGTACGGCCTGTGGTTCAAAGCGCTCTTCCGGCGCATGCCCGAGACGACCGTGAGCGCACATCACGTGTCGGATCTGGAGGAGGTGAGTACGCTGGTGGAGGCTGGCGTGGGCTGGTCGGTGCTGCCGCTGCATGCCATTCACGAGGCGGTGGAGCGCGGACGCTTGCAAGTCGTGCGACCGATGACAACGCGGCGCTGCCTGAATACCGTGTTTGCCGTACGTCGCACGTCGAGCTTCCCGAGCGAAGCGCAGGATCGTCTACTCGTACGCCTTGCCCAGCTCGATGCCGCAACAGCGAATGGCTGAGGCGTGAGCCACGTCGAAGCGGATGCTGCTGTCGTAGCGGCAGTACGGTGCCGTCGTTGACCGTGGGGTCATCCCGGCGTCCGAACTTGCTTCCGGCCGCCGCCCAAGTCCCGCGCGCCTCCCCGAACGTGCAGCCGATCTCACTGAGTTGCTCGGCTCCGTGTCTTTGCCTTGAAATTAATTAATTCGACAATTAATATTCGGCGCATGGCAACACGCAAACCTTCCCCACGCGGCCCGGGCCGTCCCCGTCGACGCGATGGTTCGACGCAGGACGACCTGCGCGACCGCCTACTCGACATGGCTGTGACGCTGTTTGCGCGTGACGGTGTCGGCCCGACCACGCTCGCCGCCATTGCCCGCGAGGCTGGCGTGACGGCGCCGATGGTGCACTACCACTTCAAGACGCGCGACCAGTTGCTTGACGCGGTGGTTGAGGCGCGCATCCGTCCGCTGGTCGATCAGGTGACGGGCCCGGCGCTAGAGCGCATTGCCGACGACAGCCACCTGCAGGACTTGGCGCAGACGATCGCGGGCGTGGCGCAGCGCATGGTGGCGATGGCCGCAAGCACGCCGTGGTTTCCGCCGCTGTGGATTCGCGAGGTCGCCAGTGATGGCGGCCAGTTGCGCGAGCGCGTGTTCGAGCGCATTGCATTGGAGCGCGCCAAGCTGATCGTTGAGCGCATTACCCGCGCGCAGGCTGCCGGGGCTGTGAACCCCGCGTTGCAGCCGCCGCTGTTGATGCTCTCGGTGATCGGTCTCGCGATGCTGCCGCTGGCCACGCGGCCACTGTGGGGGCGGTTGCCCCAGGCAGACCAGGTGGACGATGCGGCGATCGGCCGACATGTGGCAGCGCTGCTGCTGCACGGCATCGGCCCGGGGAGCGTGGCAGCGGATGCTGGCGGCAAGGCGGTCAAGGCAGCCAAGAGCAAGACGCGCAAGTAGGGCGTTGCAACGGATCAATCGCATCAATCCATTCCGGCGGAGTACGGTATGCGGCAAGCGTTGTGGAACAGCAGGACAGGGTGTCTGGTGGCGGCCGCAGCGTCAGTTGCAGCGGCTGTCGTGGCGTTGAGTGGCTGCGCAAAGCAGGACACCAACACCTATCAGGGTTATGTGGAAGGCGAGTTCGTCTATGTCGCCTCGTCCGTGGGTGGGCGGTTGGACCATCTGGGTGTGCAGCGTGGGCAGACCGTCAGCGCCGGGGCACCGTTGTTTGTGCTCGAGTCCGTTGATGAAACTGCCGCGCGCCAGCAGGCCGCCGCGCAACTGCAATCGGCCGAAGCACAATTGGCCGATCTGAACCTTGGCAAGCGCGTGCCCGAAGTCGATGCGGTGCGCGCGCAACTGGCGCAGGCGGTGGCGGCTGACAAGCTCTCTGCGATTCAGCTCACGCGTGATGAGGCGCAGTTCCGTGCGGGCGGTATCCCGCAGGCGCAGCTCGACTCCAGTCGCTCCACCGCACAGACCAACGCCCAGCGCGTACGCGAACTGACTAACCAGCTGCGCATTGCCCAACTGCCGGCACGCAATGACCAGATCCGCGCACAAGCGGCACAGGTTGAGGCGGCACGTGCCGCCGTCGCCCAAGCCCAATGGAAGCTCGACCAGAAGGCGCAGAAGGCAAGCCAGGGCGGTCTTGTGTTCGACACCCTCTATCGAGAGGGTGAATGGGTGGGCGCCGGCAGCCCGGTCGTGCGCATGTTGCCGCCCGCCAACGTGAAGGTGCGCTTTTTCGTGCCTCAGGGTGTGGTCGGTGCGCTCAAGCCGGGGCAGGCGGCGCGCATTCACTGCGATGGCTGCGCGGCAGATGTGAATGGCACCGTCACCTACGTTGCCAACGAGGCGGAGTACACGCCGCCCGTGATCTATAGCAACACCACGCGCGACAAGCTTGTTTTCATGGTGGAGGCGCGTCCCACGGCGGCCGATGGCCCCAAGCTGCGCCCGGGCCAGCCCGTTGAGGTGACGTTGCAATGACCACCTCGGGCAATCACAACGGCAGTGGCGCGAGTGCGCGTGATTACGCCATCGACGTGCACGGGCTGAACAAGTACTTCGGCGACAAGCACGTCGTAAAAGACCTCTCGATGCAGGTTGCGCGCGGTGAGATCTTTGGCTTTCTCGGGCCCAACGGCAGCGGCAAGACCACGTCGATCCGCATGATGTGCGGGCTGCTCACCCCCGACAGCGGCAGTGGCACGTGTCTCGGTTTCGACATCCTCACGGAGTCTGCCCAGATCAAGCGTCGCGTCGGCTACATGACGCAGCGCTTCTCGTACTGGGATGACCTGTCCATTCGCGAGAACCTCGACTTCGTTGCGCGCCTGTATGAGATGCCCAACCGGCGCGAAGCGGTGGACCACGCGCTGGAGACCCTAGGTCTCGCTTCGCGTGCCAAGCAACTGGCGGGCGCGTTGTCGGGCGGCTGGAAGCAGCGGCTGGCGCTGGCGGCCTGCATGCTGCATCAGCCGGAGTTGCTGCTGCTTGACGAACCCACCGCCGGTGTCGACCCGAAAGCCCGCCGCGACTTCTGGGAGGAACTGCACCGCCTTGCCGCACAGGGCATCTCGGTGCTGGTCAGCACGCACTACATGGATGAGGCCGAGCGTTGCCACAAGCTCGCCTACATTGCGTATGGCGAACTGCTGGCACAAGGCACCGCCAGCGAGGTGATTGCCAGCCAGCGGCTGTCGACGTGGTCGGTGATGGGTGGCAATCTGGTCGACTTGGGGCGCAAGCTCGAAGGCCAGCCCGGCGTGGATCAGACCGTCGCGTTCGGCTCGGTGTTGCATGTGACGGGCGCCGATGCACAGGCACTGGAAGCCACGCTGCGCAGTCTTGCCAGTGAATCGGGCGTGCGCGTGGCGCCGATCGATACCGGCCTGGAAGACGTCTTCATCCACATGATGCGTGGCTCGTCCGACAACTACGGAGCGCAGCCATGAGCCTCACCATTCACGGCAACCGCTTCTCGTTCCAGCGCTGGTGGAGCGTGGTGCTCAAGGAGTTCTTGCAACTGCGGCGGGATCGCGTGACCTTCGCCATGATGATCGGCATTCCGATCATGCAGTTGTTCCTGTTCGGCTTTGCCATCAACGCCGACCCGAAGCACTTGCTGACCGGTGTCATTGCGGCGGACCAGAGCGAGTTCACGCGCAGCTTCCTGGCCGGCATGCGCAACTCCGATTATTTCGACCTGGCCAACACGCTGCCCGACGAAACGGCCGGGCGCGAGGCGCTGGCCAAGGGGCAGCTGCAGTTCGTTGTCTCCATCCCGCCGGACTTCACGCGCAAGCTGGTGCGCGGCGAAAAGCCCTCGCTGCTGGTCGAGGCGGATGCCACCGACCCCGCCGCTACGGGGCTGGCAGTGGCCTCGCTCTCGCAACTGGTGCAAGGCGTGATCGACAAGGACATGAAGGGCGCGCTGGCACCGCTGGCTGGTGGCACGAGCGGTGGCGCACCGCCATTCGACGTGCGCGTCCACAAGCTCTACAACCCGGAAGGCGTCACGCAGTACAACATCATCCCCGGCCTGATGGGCACCATCCTCACGATGACCATGGTGATGATGACCGGCCTGGCCATGACGCGCGAGCGCGAGCGCGGCACCATGGAAAACCTGCTCGCGACGCCAGTGCATCCGCTGGAAGTGATGACGGGCAAGATCGTGCCGTACATCTTCATCGGGCTGGTGCAGGTGACCATCATCTTGCTGATGGCGTACTTCGTCTTTCAGGTGCCATTTGTTGGCAGCGTGTGGATGGTCTACGTGTCGGCACTGCTGTTTATCGTGGCGAGCCTGACGGTGGGGATCACGTTGTCGTCGCTCGCGCAGAACCAGTTGCAGGCAACGCAGCTCACGTTCTTCTACTTCCTGCCGAACATCTTGCTCTCGGGCTTCATGTTTCCGTTTGTGGGCATGCCGAAGTGGGCGCAGATGATTGGCAACCTGCTGCCGATGACGTATTTCAACCGGCTCACGCGTGGGATTTTGCTCAAGGGGAATGGGTGGTTCGAGCTGTGGCCGAGCATCTGGCCGTTGATGGTGTTTACGGTGGTGGTGCTGAGTATTGCGTTGCGGTTTTATCGCAAGACGCTGGATTGAGGTGGCGGCCATGCATATGTTTCTGATGTTTCGCAGTGATGGCCGTGGTGGTCCATCCCTTGTTTCATCCCCTGCCGGGGCTGACTCACTTTTCTTTGTCTTGCCAAAGAAAAGTAAGCAAAAGAAAGGCGCGCCCGAGATGGCGAAAGACTCCTTGAATTTCCGTAACCGGGCGGAGACGGGAAAAACTCGCTTCGCTCAAACAGTTTCCCGTCTTTTTTCCGCCCGCTTACGAAAATTCAAGGCGCCATCTAGGGCAGGGTACGGCCAAACCGTCAGTGGGCGTGCGTTGGCGTTGGGGCAATTGCGGGTGGTGCGGGCGTTGGGTTTGGGTGCTGTGTTGGCTGTTGCATTGGCGATGAGCGGTTGCGCCGTCGGCCCCGACTTCAAGACGCCTGCCGCGCCTGTGGCATCGGGCTACTCCGCACAGCCTGTGCCGCGCGAGACGGCATCTGCGCCCATCCCAGGTGGTGAAGTGCAGCATTTGGCTGATGCCAATGTGCCGGCGGATTGGTGGCACCTGTTTCAATCTCCAGCGCTCGACGCGCTGGTCGATGAAGCGCTGCATGCCAGCCCCACGGTGACGCAGGCTGAGGCACGCCTGCGCCAGGCTCAGGCTGAAGCCGAGGCGCAGTTCGGCTATGCGCTGCCCACGGTGGATGGCACCGTGTCTGCCGTGCGGCAGCAGGTCAATCCGGAAGCGTTTGGCTTCAACACGCCCAAGCCTGGGCCGTTCACGTTGTACTCGGCATCGCTGTCGGTGTCGTATGCGCTGGACCTCTTCGGCGGCGTGCGCCGGGCATTGGAAGCATCGCGTGCGGAAGTGGATACGCAGCGCTATGAGCTGGAGGCAGCACGCCTGGCACTCGCCGGCAATGTGGTGACGTCGGTGGTGCGCATCGCCTCGCTCGATGCGCAGATCGCCACCACGCAGCGGCTGGTAGCGGAGCAGCGCAAGCAGCTCCAGATCACCGAGCGCCGCTTGACCCTGGGTGGTGTGGCGAACGTTGACGTGCTCTCGCAGCGCACCCTCGTCGCGCAGACGGAAGCGACACTGCCACCGCTCGCCCAGCAGGCCGCGCAGATGCGGCATCGGTTGTCGGTGCTGCTAGGCCGTGAGCCGGGGGTGGGGTTGCCAGATCTGCCCACGCTGGATGCCATGCGCTTGCCTGATCCACTGCCGGTGTCGTTGCCGTCTACGCTCGCACAGCGCCGGCCTGACATTCGCGCGGCCGAGGCGATGCTGCACGAGGCCAGTGCCAACGTGGGTGTTGCCACGGCCAACCTGTTCCCGCGGATCACCTTGTCAGCGGGGCTGGGTTCTGAGACGACGGGTTTCCGCAATGTGCTGGGCGCTGGCTCCAGCATCTGGAACCTGGGCGCCGGGCTCACGCAACCGATCTTCCACGGTGGTACGCTGCGCGCAAAGAAGCGCGAGGCCGAAGCCGCCTACGACGCAGCGGGCGCCGCGTACAAACAGACGGTGTTACAGGGCTTGCAAGAGGTGGCCGATGCACTGCACGCCGTGCACAACGACGCGCAAGCGCTGCAGGCACGCGCACTGGCAACCGATCAGGCACAGCAGACATTGCAAGCTGCCCAAGCCCGCCACGCCGCAGGTGGCATCAGCACGCTCACGCTGCTCGATGCACAGCGTCAAGTCGACCAAGCAACGCTGCAGCAGGTACAGAGCCGCGCAGATCGTCTGTTGGATTCCGCCGCCCTGATGCAAGCACTAGGCGGCGGTTGGCAGCAATAAACGACGTTGGCGACAACATCTGCATCCAGACGGTGTGGCCGTACCCTGCCCTAGATGGCGCCTTGAATTTCTGTTGCTGGGAGGAAGAAGAGAGGAGGCTGTTTGAGCGAAGCGAGTTTGCCTCCTCCCCCTCCCTGCGACATAAATTCAAGGGGAAGTCGCCATCTCGGGCGCGCCTTTCTTTGCTTACTTTCTTTGGCAAGACAAAGAAAGTGAGTCAGCCCCGGCAGAGGATGAAAGGGAGGTGGGCCACCAAGCCCCAACCCTCCCCAAAAGCACCACCGCTCAAACAGCAGGCCGCAACAACCGCTGCTGATACGCCTGCAAATGCGCATACGCCACACGCAGCAGCGACACATCCACCCCCAGCTTGCGCCCCCGCTGCAGCATGTCA
>NZ_JAELUI010000201.1 GCF_016429285.1 Ralstonia sp. ASV6 | reverse complement strand
ATGAGACAGCGCCCAGCGCGTTCTCCCAGAAGATCCGCCGCGCGGTCGAGCGGCTGAACAGCCGCCCGTTGCTGGCCGAGATCAAGCGACAGCGCCCCGACGCCATCATCTGCACGCACTTCCTGCCAGCGGAGCTGCTCTCCCGAGAACTGCGCAAAGAGCGCCTGGACGTGCCGGTCTGGGTGCAGGTGACGGACTTCGATCTGCACAGCATGTGGATCGTGCCGAACATGCGCGGTTACTTCGCGGCCAATGAAGAGATTGCGTGGCGCATGCGCGAGCGCGGGCTGGCGGCCGATGCCGTGCACGTGAGCGGCATTCCCGTGATGCCGGCGTTCGGCAAGCCGCTTGACCGCTCTGCATGTGCGGCAGAGTTCGGTATCGACCCGAAGCGCAAAACCTTCCTGATGATGTCGGGAGGCGCCGGCCTGGGCGGCCTCGATGCCCTGGCCGAGCGGCTGCTGGGGATGGAAGGTGACTTCCAGCTTATCGCGCTGGCAGGCAAGAACCAGACGATGCTGGAAGCGCTGCAACGTGTTGCCCAGCGCCATCCGGGGCGCCTGTTCCCGCAGGGCTTCACGCATCAGGTGGAGCGCCTGATGGCCTGCGCCGACCTGGTCATCACCAAGCCGGGCGGTCTGACCACCTCCGAATGCCTGGCCATGCAGTTGCCGATGATCGTCAACTCGCCCATCCCCGGCCAGGAAGAGCGCAATGCCGACTTCCTGCTGGAGCAAGGCGTCGCACTCAAGGCCATCGACGATGCCGCGCTTGAATTCCGCATTCAAGCGTTGCTCAAGGAGCCGGATCGACTGACGGCGATGCGGCACAAGATTGCGCCCCTGGGTCGTCCAAACGCGGGGCAGTTCGTGCTCGACCGGGTGCTGGACCTCACCGCACAAGCCCGCGCCGCATGAACGCCACCGACTTCATTCCACAACGCCGCACGCTGGCGCTGGTGGCCTGGGTGGTGCTGCTTGGCTTCTTCTTTGCGAACGTCGAGATCCAGATCGAAGGCAGCGCCGGCTGGGCCGCCAATCTGCCCACGTGGCGCATCGAAAAGCACTGGCTGCTCGATCTCTTCTGGGGCGGCCGCCCGATGACGGGCTACCACGCATGGGTGTTTCCGTTCGTGGCCCTGTTCTTCCACCTGCCGGTGGTCTTCAACGGCCAGTGGTCGTGGCGCATCGAGGCACGCATCATCGCCTGCATCATGGTCTTCTGGCTGGTGGAGGACTTCCTCTGGTTCGTGCTGAACCCCGCTTACGGCATCGCGAAGTTCACGCCTGCCAATGTGCCTTGGCATATCCACTGGGCGGCCTTTGCCCCAACCGACTACTGGACCATGAGCGCCGCGGCCGTCGTACTGTTCTTCCTCTCACGCACGCGCATCGTCGCGCGCTGACTTGCCCACCACCATGCGAATTCTCGCCCTTGCGGCCGCCGCGCTCCTGCTGACCAGCCACCTTCAACCGGCCCACGCAGACACCACGTCGCCCATCCAATCGTCGGCCAGCCGCCCGCTCCAGTGGGCGCAAAGCGTAGCGGACGCGCCGGTGAACAACCTGCACCGCATCACACCGTCGCTCTACCGCAGCGCGCAGCTTTCAAAGGGCGATGTCCCGCAGTTGCAGAAGCTCGGCATCAAGAAGGTCATCAGCTTCCGCGCCTTCCACTCAGACAGCGAGATCCTGGCGGGCAGCGGCATCACCATGCAACGCATTCCGATCAACACGTGGAACATCCGCGACGAAGACATGGTCACCGCGCTCAAGGCCCTGCACGAAGTCGAACGCGACGGCCCGGTGCTGATCCACTGCCAGCATGGTGCGGACCGCACGGGGCTGGTGTCGGCGCTGTATCGCGTGGTGTACCAGGGCTGGACGAAGGAGCAGGCACTGGATGAACTGCAGCACGGCGGATATGGCTTCCACTCGATCTGGCAGAACATCACGCGCTATCTGCAGCGTGTCGACATCCAGCAGCTGCGCCAGCAGGTCGAGGCGCAGGGCTAAGCCTCTCGCCGCATCAAGCCATGCTTGGCACACGCGTGGTCGCGGCCAGCTCGCCAATGTATTGCGCCAGCGAGCGCGGCGGCCGGCCGAGAATGGCGCGCAACGTCAGGCTATTGCCGCGCAGTCCGTGCTGCGCATAGTGCTTCTGGACATTCCCCAGCATCTGCAGCTGATGTGCGTCGAGCAGCTGCGCTGCACGCGCGGACCATTGCTCAAATGAAATCTCCACCGCCGCGATCTCACGGCCCAGCGCATCGCTGATGAGCCGGGCGATTTCACCGCGCGTTGGAGCCTCGTCGCTGCACAGCTCGAACGTGCCGTAGGCGAGGCGATCCGACGTCAGCGCAATGGCAGCCACTTCCGCCACGTCGCGATAGTCGACCCGCACCACGCGCGTCTGCGCCGGCAGCGGTTCGGCAAGGCGCCCCTGCGCGACGATGCCGTCCCAGCCGCGCGCCAGGTTCTGAAAAAAATTGGCCGGATGCAAGATCGTGTAGGCCATGCCAGACGCGTACAGCGCGCTTTCCACCGGCACCTTGACGACATGATTCTCCAACGATGTGTCGGTCGGCTGGATCACCGACGAGAACACGAAACGCCGCACGCCTGCACGTTTCGCCACATCGATCATGTTCAGGCCCATCTGCGTTTCTTCCGCCGCAAAGGCCGGACCGATGTAGAACACGCCATCCACGCCCGCCACCGCACGCTCCAGCGAAGCGACGTCGCGTAGGTCACCGATGGCGATCTCGGTGGCGCCACGCTGGCGTGCCTGCGCCGCGCCCCGCTCGTCCCGCACCAGACCGCGCACGCGCACGCCGCGCGCCACCAGTTCCGGCACGACCAGGCCAGCAAATTTCCCGGCCGCCCCTACCACCAATACCGTCTGCACCGACTTCGACATCACGCGCTCCTTGTTTAGCGAGAGAGATGCGTGCATCGTAGATTGCGTCATATCCTGAGAGAATATGGTTATTGACGAATACATCCTCCCGATAATCAGGAGAATTCATGGATCGCGCTGACGACATTGCCGTCTTCATCGCTGTGGTGGAGGCCGGCAGCCTGACCGCTGCAGCACGCCAGCTCGGGCGCTCACTACAAGCGGTCAGCCGCGCGTTGGCATTGCTGGAGCAGAGCATCGGCATCGCGCTGATCCGGCGTACCACACGCCGTTGCAGCCCGACCGAGGCCGGTATGGCGTTCTACCGTCGGGTGAAGCCCGCGTTTGCTGAAATCCACGAGGCTTGGGCCGAAGCCGCCGAACTGCGCGACGAACCGTCTGGCGTGCTGCGCATCAGCGCGCCGGTACTGTTCGCACCAACCTACCTCGTGCCCATCGTCGCGAAATTCATGGCGCGCCATCCGCGCGTGGAAGTCGACCTAGCCCTCACGGACGCCTTTGCCGATCTGATCGGGCAGGATCTGGACCTGGCGGTGCGCATCGGTGACCTGCCTGACTCGGACCTGAAGGCGCGGCGCCTGGGCGTGTTGCGGCGTGTGGTGTTTGGCACACCCGACTACTTCGCTCGACACGGTTATCCACAGCACCCGTCAGACCTTGCACAGCACGCATGCGTGGTACGGCCCGTCCCCGGACAAGAGAGCACCTGGCCGTTCCTGATCGACGGCAAGCTGCACCGTGTGAAGGTGGGTGGACGCTTTCGCGCAGATGCCAGCACTTCCGCCATCGAGGGTGTGGCGCAGGGGCTGGGCATCGGCTTCGGGCCGCTATGGCAAGTGCGTCACCTGCTGGATGCGGGGCGCATCGAGATCGTGCTGGTGCCGTTCGAGCCGCCGCCAACGCCCGTCCAACTCGTCTGGCACCCGACACGCACACCGCTGGCACGCACGCGCCTGTTTGCTGATTTTCTGGTCGATGCGCTGAAGGGTGAAGTTGGCCTGACAGCTTGAGAGCTTTCCGGCCATCAGCGCGTTTGCCCAGGGCGCCCTAAAATAACGCCTCTTTGCAGTTCTCCAGGTAGGAACCCCCATGCGAATGCTCCACACCATGCTGCGCGTCGGCGACATGCAGCGCTCGATCGACTTCTACACCAAGGTGCTCGGCATGCAACTGCTGCGCACCAGCGACAACCCGGAGTACAAGTACTCGCTGGCCTTCGTCGGCTACGGCCCGGAAGCCGGCAACACCGTCATCGAACTGACCTACAACTACGGCGTGAGCGAGTACGACCTCGGCACGGCGTTCGGCCACCTCGCCATCGAAGTCGACAACGCTGCGCAAGCCTGCGACCAGATCCGCAATGCCGGCGGCAAGGTCACGCGTGAGGCCGGCCCGGTCAAGGGCGGCAGCACCGTCATCGCGTTTGTGGAAGATCCGGATGGCTACAAGATCGAGCTGATCCAGGCACGCTCGATGCCCGATGGCAACCGCCACTGACGCGGTCCGCCGCCCATTGGACGGCACCGCCATCGGCCTGATGGTGGTGTTGTGCATGTGCTGGGGCTTCCAGCAGGTGGCCATCAAGGTCGCAACGCACGACGTCGGCCCGGTCATGCAGGCCGGCGTGCGTTCGACCATCGCCTCGGTGCTGGTGCTGGCGTTTGCGCTGTGGCGCGGCACATGCCTGTCGGTGCGCGATGGCACACTGCCCGGCGGGCTGATGGCGGGCCTCCTGTTCGGCGCCGAGTTCCTGTGCATCTTCATCGGTCTGGGCTACACCACAGCCTCGCGCATGGCGGTGTTTCTGTACACCGCGCCGATCTTTACCGCGCTCGGGCTGCACGTCTTCGTGGCGGGCGAACACCTGCGGCCGCGCCAGTGGATCGGCATCGGGATTGCATTTGCCGGGATCGTGCTCGCGTTTGCCGACGGCATGCTGCACCCAGCAGCCGGCCCATCGACGTCGTTTGGCGATGCGTTGGGTGTGGTGGCGGGCGCGCTATGGGGAGCAACGACCATCGTCGTGCGCGCGAGCAAGCTGTCGAATGCGCCGGCGGCAAAGACGCTGCTGTACCAGTTGGCCGTCTCCGCGGTATTGCTGATGGTGATGGCCGCGGGCACCGGCCAAGCCTTCACGGCCAACCTGACGCCAACCGCACTGGCCAGCCTTGCCTATCAGTCCGTGCTGATTGCGTTTTTCAGCTACCTGACGTGGTTCTGGTTGCTGCGCCGCTACCTGGCGTCGCGGTTATCGGTGTTCTCGTTCCTGACGCCGCTGTTTGGCGTGGCCTTTGGTGTACTGCTGCTGCACGAGCCGGTCGGCCTGCGCTTTGCGCTGGCTGCGGCGCTGGTGCTCTCGGGCATCCTGCTCGTCAATCTTCGGTAAGGTCTGTCGCGCTGCTGGCGATGCGGTTGGCCGGCAGCGCGTTCGCCACCGCCACAAAGTCCGCTATCGGCACTTCTTCTGCGCGACGACCCAGGTCGAAGCCCAGTGCCTCAAAATCGATCACGTCACGCAGCGCGCCCAGCGTGTTGCGCAGCACCTTGCGCCGCTGCGAAAACGCCATCGTCACCACCGTACCCAGCGCGCGCATGCCCACCGGCGCATAGGGCGATTTGTCCGCCGGCCACGGAATCATCCGCACCACGGCGGAATCCACTTTCGGCGGCGGGTTGAACGAGCCCGGCGGCACATCCAGCACCGGCTCCATGTAGTACCGCACCTGCAACATCACCGACAGCCGGCTGAACGCCTTGCTGCCCGGTTCGGCCACCATGCGGTCGACCACCTCTTTCTGCAGCATGAAGTGCTGATCGCGCACGCGGTCGGCAAACGTAGCCAGGTGAAACAGCAGCGGGCTGGAGATGTTGTACGGCAGGTTGCCGACAATGCGCAGCGGCCGGTCAGCCTCATGCAACGCACCAAAGTCGAAAGCCAGCGCGTCGCCCGCATGCACGATCAGCCGATCGCCAAAGCGCCGCTGCAGGCGCGCCACGAGGTCACGGTCCAACTCGACCACTTGCAATGTACGCACACGCTCCATGAGCGGCACGGTGAGCGCGCCCAGGCCGGGGCCAATTTCGACAAGCACGTCGTCGGGCTTCGGATCAATGGCCGCAACGATGGCGTGGATCACGCCGTCATCGACCAGGAAGTTCTGGCCAAAGCGCTTGCGGGCCTGATGCCCCTGGTGAACGCCGGTCGTGGATCGTGCCATCGCGAAACTCGAAATCAAAAAAGGTGAAAGCGGAAATCAGGAACGTGCTGCCCGAGAGGCATGCCGAGCCATGGCGATGGCGGTGTCGATCGCCTCGAGCATGCTGCCGAACTCGGCGCGGCCCGTGCCGGCCAGTGTCAACGCGGTGCCGTGGTCAACCGACGTGCGCACGAACGGCAAGCCCAGTGTGATGTTCACACCGTGGCCAAAGGTGCCGTACTTGAGCGGCGCCAAACCCTGGTCGTGATACATCGCCAGCACGCAATCGGCATCGGCCAGCAGGCGCGGCTGGAACAGCGTGTCGGCCGGATACGGGCCACGGGCATGGATGCCACGATCCAGCGCGCGGGCAATGGCAGGCTCGATCACATCGATTTCTTCGCGGCCGAGGTGGCCCGACTCGCCGGCATGCGGGTTCAACCCGGTCACGAGAATGCGCGGTGCGCTCAGCCCGAAGCGGGCGCGCAGGTCACGCTGCACGATGTCCAGCGTCTCGTCGAGCACGGCAGGCGTGATGGCATCCGGCACCTCGCGCAACGGCAGATGCGTGGTCGCCAGGGCCACGCGCAGCATCGCGTTGTTGTGCGCGGGCTGCGGACCGGCCAGCATCATCACCACACGCGGTGTGTGGCTGCGTTCGGCCAGGTATTCGGTATGGCCGGTGAAGGGCACACCGGCATCGTTGATGGTGCTCTTCTGCACCGGCGCCGTGACCATCGCGTCGTAGCGTGCACCATCCGCCGTGTCGTGCAGGCAGCCGTCGATGGCAGCGTCAAGCAGATCGAGCACGTAGCGCCCATTGGCCGCGTCAAGCACGCCCGCGCGCACCGGTGCGCCGAGCGGGCGCTCCACGATGGTCAGCGCCGTGGACGCCACGCGCCAGAAGTCGCCCTGGCCAATGGCATCGGCACGGGCTTGCAGCAACGCGGCATCACCGATCACGTGCCACTGCACATCGGCATAGCGCGACGATGTCTGCCGCGCCAGATGCAGCAGCGCTGCCACGGTAATGTCGGGACCGATGCCGGCGGGCTCGCC
>NZ_JAELUI010000200.1 GCF_016429285.1 Ralstonia sp. ASV6 | reverse complement strand
GTCGTGGTTGCCGCGCATGGTGGCGTCGGCGGCGCTGCGCAACTGATCGAACACATCGGCCTGGCGGCGCAGGCGCACGGCCACGTCCTCCACGTTGCCGGACACTTCGCAGATGCCCATGCCCACGCGGCCGGCTTCTTCGGCAATGCGGGCAATCAATTCGGAAGAGGCTTTGGGGCCGCGGCCCCAGGTGAATGGCTTCACGTGCGGTGGTCTCCAAGTGTTGTTGTTCTGTGCGCCCGCGCAACGTTGGCGGAGCAACCCTCTATGGGGCATATCGGCGCGGGCGGATGCGCGCTTGAGAGACGCTACGCGCCCAGACTTACGCTGGCATTACGACCGGATCATGCCTGCGCAGCACGGCTACGGCGCAGGCGTGCCTCGTAGGCAGCCGCCGTCATGGGTGGGCCAAACAGGAAGCCCTGCAGCTTGTCGCAGCCGGCGGCCTGCAGGAATTCAGCCTGTTCCAGGGTCTCGACGCCCTCGGCCGTCACGGTCATGTCCAGCGACGCTGCCATCGCCACGATGGCGCGCGAGATCACCACCGAATCGCGATGGCGCGGAATGCCCGAGACGAACGAGCGATCCACCTTCAGGTTGTCGATCGGGAAGCGCTGCAGATACGACAGTGAGGAATACCCCGTGCCGAAATCGTCGATCGAGATGCGGATGCCCAGCGCGGTGAGCGCATCGAGCACGGGCATTACGGCGGCGGTGTCGCGCATCAGCAGGCCTTCAGTGATCTCCATCTCCAGCGCGCACGCGGGCAGGCCGGCGTCGGTCAGGCAGCGCGAGATGGTCGGCACCAGCCCCTCGCCAAACTGGCGCGGCGACAGGTTCACGGCCACGAAGAAGTTCGGCATGCAGGTGGCCCGCCAGTGCGCGGCCTTGTGACATGCCTGCGCCAGCACCCACTCGCCGATCGCACCGATGAGCCCCGAATCCTCGGCCACAGGGATGAACTCGGCGGGTGAGACCTCGCCCAGTTCCGTGCTGTGCCAGCGCAGCAACACTTCAGCGCCGACAATCTCCATTGACGTTGCATCGACGATGGGCTGGAAACGCAGCGACAACTCTTCGGCCGCCAGCGCGCGGCGCAAGTGGTACTCAAGCTGAAAGCGCCGCTGTGCCCGCTGCGACAGCCGTGCGGTGTACACGCGATGCTGGTTGCGCCCATTCTGCTTGGCGTTGTACATAGCGGCATCGGCACAGCGCAGCAGTGTGGCGGCATCGCTGCCGTGCTCGGGGTACACGGCGATGCCGATCGACGCGCCCAGGTAGTACTCCGTGCCGCTGGTAGAGAACGGCTGCGCGATGGCCCCGACGATGCGCTGGGCCAGGCGCTCGGCCTCGCCCAGCGAGCGCACGTTGTCGAGCAGCACGACAAACTCGTCGCCGCCCAGGCGCGCCAGCGTATCGCTCTGCCGCACGCAGGCCGCCAGCCGCTGCGCGACGATGCGCAACAGATGATCGCCCGCTTCATGGCCGGCCGTGTCGTTGACCTTCTTGAAGCCGTCCAGGTCCAGGAACAGCACGGCCACCTGACGACGATCGGCGGCCGCCTCGTCCAACACGACCTGCATGCGCTGCGAGAAATAGGCGCGGTTGTACAAGCCGGTGAGCGCATCGCGCTGCGCCAGGAACTTGAGCTGCTGCTGCGCCTGGCGCGCGGGGCCGATGTCATTGAACGAAATGAGCACAGCGGTGGGCGCATCGTCGCCGGGGCGCGCAATGGGCAGCACGTTCTCGTGCACCCACACCACATCGCCATCCACCAGTTCCAGGCCGATGGTCAGGCCCAGCAATGGGCGGCCCGTGCTCAGCACGACGTGCGTGGGCCGTTCGTTGAAGGGGATCTCGCTGCCGTCTTCACGCAAGGACCGGCGCATCAGCGCAAGGTGGCTCGTGCCAACCGGCGACACATTGCCCGCCCGAAGGATGCGCCGCGCACTCGGGTTGCACGCGAGGATGGTGCCGTCGGCCGCCTGCACGACAATGCCTTCGGTCAGGTTGTCGACGGCCAGGCGGTAGCGTTCTTCGCTCTCCTGCAGCTCGCGCGCGATATGTGCCTTCTGGATCGCTACACCGACGATGTCGGTGATGCCGTCGAGCAAGCCCATCGTGTCGTGCGTGGGCGTGCGCGGCGTGTCGTAGTAGATGCCCATCGCGCCGATCATCTGCGCGTTGTCGCCACGGATGGGGGTGGACCAGCAGGCGCGCAATCCGAGCGGCTGGACGATGTCGCGGTAGTCGTCCCACAGTGGGTCGGTGTCGATGTCTTCCACGACCACGCGCTTGTTGAGGAACATGGCCGTGCCGCACGAGCCGTGTGCCGGCCCGATCGCTAGCCCGATCAACACCTGAGAAAGCATGAACGGCAGCGACGGCGCCACGGCCTGCGTAATGTGCTCGCCGTCGCTGCTCAGCAGGACGGAGCACATTGCGCCGTCGTCGAGCAACGCCTCCACCAGCCTGCATACCTCGGCCAGCAGGTCGGGCAGCGGCAAGTTGCGCGAACTCAGTTCGAGCACGGTCTTTTCGCAGCGCAACAATTCCTTGGCACGCGCCGTCTCTGCGGCCAGGGCGCGGTAATTGGCTTCGGAGTCACGCAGGGCCTGTTCAGCCTGCTTGCGCTGCGTGATATCGCGCGCGACCACCTGGATGGCAGTGCGCCAGCCGAGCTGCACCGGGGCGGAAAGCACCTCCACGTCGACCGGCGTGCCATCGCGGCGCAGCAAGGTCTGCTCCACCGGCGGCAGGCCTGTGCCGTGCGCCACCATCCACTCCCGGCGCTGGCGGGCCAGGTGCACCGAGTCCCCATGTACGAACTCGTCCAGCTCGTGACCAACGATGTCGCGGGCATGCTGCGCGCCAAGCAGCCGAAGACCCGCCTCGTTGATGAAAACGATGATGTCGTCCGCCACGATGTACAGCGCATCCGGCATCTGCCGGACAAGCGCCTCGTAGCGGTCATCAGCAAGCGGTAACGGCCTGGTCGTGTCCGGTTCGGGACGGTCGGGCCGCTCTGCGGAAGTGGCGTCCATATGGGCGGGGGGGCCTGTTTCTATTGCTATCGACAATGGTTTCAGGAAAGTTAAGGCGTTTGGATGGTCTTCCCCACTTCAGAGTGGGGCAAATGACCGATGTCAGATCGAATGGCACGTGAGTTGCGGCACAATGCCGACACAACTTCGATGCGCGCGAGCACTGCATTGCGCACACTTTCTCTCAGGTACGGGCTATGCAATCGTTTTCGTCCTCTGTCGGTCACTTGGCCGGCCTCGTTTCGCGCCGCACGCTCCTGGCCGAAGGGCTGGTGGAAGCGGCAGTCCAGTTTCGTGACGGCCATATCGCCAAAACTGCCGCGAGTGATGCCAACCCGACGCGTGGCATGCTCGACTGCGGCGATTTGCTGGTCCTGCCCGGCATCGTCGATCTGCATGGCGACGCCTTCGAGCGCGCCGTCATGCCGCGCCCGGGCGTGGCCTTTCCGTATGACACCGCGCTGGCCGATGTGGACGGCCAGTTGCTGGCCAACGGCATCACCACCGAATTCCACGGCGTGACGTACTCCTGGGAAGGCGGCCTGCGCGGCCACGCGTATGCACTGCGCATGCTCGAAACGCTCGAAGCCATGCGCCCGCACCTGGGTGCCGAGCACCTGATGCACCTGCGCTTCGAGTTGCACCATGCCGATGGCGTGGCCGATGCGCTGGCCTGGATGGCGGCGGGTCGCGTGCATTTTCTGTCGTTCAACGACCACCTGCCGATGATGCGCGACAAGCTGGGCGATGCGCGCAAGCTCGCGCAATACGCTGACCGCGCCGAGTGCGACGTCGACACCTTCCGCACACGTCTGGACGCCGCCGCGGTCAACGTGCACAAGCTCGACGAGGTGCTCGGCACCCTGGCACGCGCGGCACAGCAGCACGGCATCCGCATGGCCTCGCACGACGAACCGGACGTTGCCACGCGCAACACCTTTCACGCGCATGGCTGCACCGTGACTGAGTTCCCGCTGACCGAGGCGGTGGCGCGTGCCGCGCGTGGACACGGTGGGCACATCGTCTTCGGTGCGCCCAACGTGGTACGCGGCGGCAGCCACAACGGCGCACCGAATGCCGCTGCCATGGTGGCGGCCGGGCTGGGCACGGTATTGGCCTCCGACTACTACTACCCGGCCCTGCTGGCCGCGCCGTTCAAGCTGGCCGAACGCGGTGTCGCGCCGTTGGCGCGGGCGTGGGATCTGGTGGCCGCCAACCCGGCAGAAGCGGCCGGTCTAACTGACCGCGGCAGATTCGCTACTGGCCTGCGTGCCGATGCCATCGTGGTCGACGACCGCCGCCCCGGCCTGCCGCGCGTGGTCGCTGCCGTGGTGGGTGGGCGCCTGCGCCACGCCACTGGGCACCTGCCGCTCATCGCCTGAGAGCGTTGTTGCCGATGGACGCGCCGCTGCCACCGTTGCCGGCACTCCCCAACGCCTGGCGATACGCGCTCTACCTGCTGCCGCCCGAGCCCTGGTACACACTCGGCACCCGCTGGCTCGGCCGCTGTGCACGGCACGGCGCACCAATCGACACCGATGCGCGTCAACCGCTGGCCCGCGACGCCCGCATCGACCTCACCACGCTCGACCGCTGGACCGAAGCCCCGCGCCACTACGGGCTGCACGCCACCTTCAAGCCGCCCTTCCGCCTGGCACAGACGCATACCGTCGATGACCTGGATGCGGCGCTGCGCCGGTTCGCGCCCGAGCAAACCCCGTTCACGATCGAACCGGCATTGCAGACACTGCGCGGCTTCTTGGCCTGGCGCCTGCGCCACGGCGATCCGGCGCGCGATGCGCTCCACCAGTTCGCTGATGCCTGCGTGCGTGAGTTCGACGCCTTCCGCGCCCCAGCCCCGTCCACCGAACTTGCGCGACGGCGCCAGGCCGGCCTGTCCGACGCGCAGGAGCGCCACCTGCAGCGTTGGGGCTATCCATACGTGTTTGACACGTTCACCTTCCATATCACGCTGACCGGGCGATTGGGCCACGCAGAGCAACTGGCCTGCTACCGCGCACTGGAAGCCGGCAGCGTGGTCCTGCCGCCCACCATGCCCATCGACAACATTGCGCTGTTCACGCAGCCAGAACCCGAGGCGCCCTTTACAGTGGCGCGCGTGTATCGCTTCAACGGCGACGTTGAATGATGTGGAGACAGCGTTGTTGTGATGGACGACCGTTCAGCGCTTGAGGTCGACCACGTCGATCACCTGTATTTGACCGTGCTGCTCGACTTCCTGACGCATCACCACCCCGGCTTCCGGGCAGAACCAATCGGTGATGTGGGCGACCGTCGGCTCGGGTTCGAGCGATTCATTCCCCAACCGGAGCACGCCCAGCGTGGCCGTGCGCGTATAGCGGATCGGCCTGCACTGCAGGATGCCGACGACCGTGTTCATCGGCTCCGGCGCCCCGACCTCGCGCTCGGACACTTCCACCTTGGCGCGCTCGGCACGCATGCGGCCCACCGAAATCCCCAGGCGGGGCGATACCACATCAAAGTCGAAGCTCGATTCATAGGTATCGCCCGGCAGCATCTCGGCCTCGGGCGCCAGGCCTGCGCCGTACAGGAACATCCCGGAGATGGCCGTGCTGACGGTACCGACCAGGTCAGCATGCTCGCTTTGCGCAAACACACGCCCGTTGATGCTGACCACGCGCGTGACGACGCCGGCCTCGTCCACCAGCAGTTGATGCTCCTGCACCGTCTCGATCGGCCGACCGCCCAGGGCCACGAGGCCCGACTTGGCGTAGATGTGTAGGCCGATCTCGCAGCCGTCCTGAATGTCGCGATTGACGTCGTGCAGCGTGAACTCGACGATCATCGGCGTCTTGCCATTGCCGTCCAGCCGCAGGCGGCTGCCATCGTGCACCCAGGGCGCGGAGCACAGGCCGGCAGCGTGCGCGGGCAACACGGCACAGGCCGCCACGGCTGCAACCCATAAAGAAAAACGCTGATGCATCTGGCGATGCATCAGCGTCTTCATGAACCCGAACGGCATGGGCTTACTGCTTGTTCTGATCCTTCGAGTACGGGCTGGCTGCATCGCCTTGGCGAGCGCCCTGGCTGTACGGATCGAACTTGTCGCCGGCCTTGGCACCCTGCGTGTACGTATCGTACTTGCCCTTTTCGACATTGGCCGGCTGGGCACCCGGGTTGAGTGCGCTGGCGGTGCTGTCATCCTTGTTGGCACCCTGCGAATACGGGTCAAATTTGTCGCCGGCCTTCGCCCCTTGGGTATACGGATCGAACTTCTTGTCGGCGTTGGCGCCTTGGCTGTAGGGGTCGAACTTCTTATCGGTTTGTGCGTGCGCCACACCACTGATGGCTGCCACGACAGCAACCGCTGCCACGAGGTTGAGACGTTTGTACGGCATTTGAAGCTCCTTTCCTATGGGTCGTTTGGGCTGATCGCTTGGTGCAGCCTCGTTTTGAACGTGTCCCGATGCCGTCGTCACGGTTTGGCTGTGACAGGGCGTCGGGAAACCCCCTCTCCTCGCCGTAAGCTATGGCAAGCGCAAGCGAAAGTCAACGCACAGGAAGTGCCTATTTTATTGGCGATTTGCGCAAAATCAGTGTTGACCCTTAGAGCCTTTCTGCCGAATCGCCCCCGGCCCGGCCACGGCAATCAGCGCCATCGTCAGCGCCACCACCGAGAGCCCCCAGCGCAAATCTGAGCGGTGGGCAATCAACCCGATGATGACGGGGCCGATCAGCAAGCCCACGTAGGCAAAGCGCGCCACGGCGGCGATACCCTCGGCGGCCGGCACGCCAGGCAGGCGCGATGCGGTAATGAAGAAAATCGGCACCATGTTGGCCGCACCCACGCCCATCAGCGCAAAGCCGGCCAGCACGGCAGCCGGGTCCGGCCACAGCAATGCCAGGAGGATGCCGCCCGTGGCCAGTACGCCGCTAGCGCCCAGCACCCGCATGTTGCCCCAGCGCCCGCGTGCGAAATCGCCACCGAAACGCGCCAGCGCCATGCCGCCTGAAAACGCTGCATACCCCCCGCTGGCGATGGCCTCGGGCGATTGCGCAATCTCACGCATGTAGACGGTGGTCCAGTCGTACATGGCGCCCTCGCCCAGCAGCCCGAAGAAAGCCAGCAGGCCGAGCACGAACAGCGTGCGGCCCGTGTTCGGGTGCGCGGGGTCCCCGTCCGCATGTACGTGATCGGGCAGCATGAACGGCCCCGCACC
>NZ_JAELUI010000001.1 GCF_016429285.1 Ralstonia sp. ASV6 | reverse complement strand
GGAACCGCCCCGGTCTCGCTTGGAAGGACGCTATGAACCAATTCGCTATCCTCTATGCAGATCGATTCGTTCGACCGTCCGTGTGATTCTCAACCCCAGCCTTGAACACGGAAATCCTGACACTCCCGGCTGGCTGGCTTCCTTGGGTGTCAGTTTCCACCTCCGCTGTCGGGCCCGCCACCCTCACGTGGAAATGAGCGGCGGGCCTCCAATCACCCAAGGAGGCGCTATGCCAAGCATCCAACGTGGGCCTCGTCCCGCGTCCTACCCATCCCCACCCAAACACCGCCCCCATTCCTGCCGGTCAGGAGGTGCGCAATGACTCCCAGCCAACGTCGCATCTACCTGACCGGCGCACTGGCTGCGCGAGACTACCTCTGCCGCACGCAGGCAGATCTGCGCATTCACCGCCAATTCCGCCCCGACACGCTGCGCTGGGCGCTGGCCCACGCCAGTGCGCATCCACCGGAATATCGGGCCGGGTTCTTGGATGGCATTGGCGCATTCGTGTCGATGGTGCTGGAAGGGTGTCAGGTCAACCCTGAAACGTGGGAAGTGCTGACCGCCGTAGAGCAGGCTGGCGAGCGCCAATAACGCCAATAGCGCCAGTAACGCCAATAACGATAGCAAGACGGTTCCCCGAGACGGGCGGGGATGCCACCAAGAGCGGGCGCAATGCCGCGCTCTCAGTCAAACGCGCACGACTGCGTCCTCAAATTTAGGAGCAGTCTTATAACGCTTTCGCCCGCCAGTCTCCAGAATCAGGCCTGTCGTTTCCGGTCTGTCCATTGGCTCCGCCGCCAGCGCGGTTGAGCGCCCGCAGAAATTCCCCCTGCCGCAAGAGATTGCACGCATGTGTGTCGCAAACGTGCGGGCGGGCCAGGCCACGTTGATCCACATTCCAACCATGAGGTGACGTATGTCTGTCCGCCGTTTCATGGCCGCGTGCCTGTTGGTGATGGGGTGCGGCGCCAGTGCAGTGCAAGCCAGTGTGGTGATTGGCGCAACGCGCGTGATCTATCCCGCCGACCAGAAGGAGGTGACGGTCTCCTTGGCTAACCAGGGCAAGCAGCCCGTGCTGGCGCAGGTGTGGGTGGACACCGGAGACCCGCTGGAAACCCCCGATGCCATCAAGGCGCCGTTCTTTATCCGGCCGCCCATGTTTCGCATGGAGCCCAACAGCGGCCACGCTGTGCGGTTGACCTACACCGGTGACCCGCTGCCCGACAACCAAGAGACGATGTTCTGGTTCAACGTGCTGGAGGTGCCGCCCAAAGCGGCCAATGGGGCAAGCGTCAATCAGGTTCAGTTTGCAACGCGCACACGCATCAAGCTGATCTTTCGGCCGTTGGGCTTGCAGGGCAATCCCAACGATGCATTCAAGCAACTCAGTTGGAAATGGGTGACGGGCGAGGGCGGCCAGGGCTTTGCCCTGGAGGTGACCAACCCCACGCCGTACTACGTCAACTTTGCGGATGTTGGGCTGAAAGTTGACGGCGTTCTCAAGCGCAATGACGACGGCGGCATGGTGGCACCGGGCGCCACGGCCACGTTTTCACTCGCACCGCTCCAACTGACGAGCCGCCCCAGTGGCGACGTCCGGGCCAGCTTTGACGTGATTGACGACGCCGGCGGATCAAGCGCGCAGGAGGCGCCGCTTGTGCCGTAACCCGATTTTCTGCAGATGCGCATGCACTGCGCAGTTCTTAACCGTAACCGGCGCCATTGCCGAACCTTCTACTCACAGAGTCTTCATGAAGATCGCGAACCACAAGCGTTGCCTGCCCCATGCGCTGGCTGCCCTGCTGCTGATTGCCGGTGGTGCTACCGAAGCCTTGGCTCAAACGTCCACCGTTAATGTGACGGGCAATATCACCGGTGAGTGCCGGGTGACAGGGGGCGCGTCGCTCACGATTCCCCTCGGCAACGTTGCGGCCAGCACGCTCGGATCGATTGGAGCGTTCTCTCCGACCGCCGGGATGCAGAACATTACGCTCACCTGCACCTCAAGCCCTGGCATCAAGATGACGATGACCGGCACGCAACACAGCGGCACGACAAACACGAGCGTGCTGGCCCTCACGGGTAGTGGTACAGGCATTGCAACTGGCGTGGGCGTGCAGCTTTTGTACAGCACCGCCACGACTGGCACACCTACAACGCTGTTGACGCGTGGCACGGCCGTCACGATCCCCACTGGCGCCACTGTCACGGTGCGTGTTGGGGCGCGGTATTTCGCCACCACAAACGCCCCGACGGCCGGTGCGGCCAATGCAACGGCCACGTTGACGTTCACCATTAACTAAGCGCGGGCAGGCGGCTGCCACCACAGCATTATTTGATTGAGTTGAGGTTGATATGAAACGGCCAATATTTTTTAAGGGAAATAGCGGGCTCAGGCTATCCACTTGGTTGTTTGGGGTCGTGGCTTTCTTTTGCGCGTCAGGTAATGCGATGGCAAGCTATACCGTATGCCAACCGTGGAGCTTCATTGGGCGAGTCGGATCTTGGGTAGCGACATTCAATAATGTTGTAGATAATCCGAATATTCCAATTGGCGGCGTCTTGGCAACAGCCACCGTTGTTGATTCAGGAACTTATCCGTCTACCTTGTCCTGTACGCTTGTTAATGGCACACGTGCAAACGGTTCGTCGAATCTTCGGCCGGCCAGTAATGTAGATGTGCCGAGCTATAACATTAATGGTGCGTCGGTACGAATACTATATAACGGGACTCCGCTGCGTAGCGAGGTTGTCTATAGAACGTATTCGGCCGCAGGCAACTATGACCAGGCACCTTCCGGCATCACCGCGCAATTGATCAAAACAAGCGCTACTACCAGTCTTAATAATGGGTTCTGTTCGCAGCTAACTCCCATTGGTAATTTGGTGGCAAGCGACGGTATGAGCAATTACTTGGCTGGCATTGGGGCCTGCGTGAATGGCTTTACCCGGCAGACACCCACTTGCACCGTCAACACCGGGAGCGTCAACATTCCGCTGGGCAATGTCGCGGGCAGCTCATTCGGCGGCGTGGGTTCGTTCTCCACCACCAGCGCAGCGCAAAATATTGCGTTGTCTTGCTCGTATTCGCCCCGCGTCAGAATGACCTTGCAAGGTACGCAAGCCGCTGGCGGCCCCAATACCACGGTGGCCCTGACGGGCGCGGGCGGTGCCGGTGTTGCCCAGGGCATTGGCGTGCAGATCCTGTATGGCGGCAACCCGCTGGTCGTCAATTCTGCGACCCCGACGGTTGTGAGCGCTGCTGCTGGCGCCACGTTGAATGTGCCCATTGCAGCGCGCTACTACCGCACAGGAACCGTAACGGCTGGCCGTGCAAACGCGAGCCCAACACTGCGGTTCGACTACAACTGAGGCGGCTCGGCCACAAGAAACGGGGAAGAAGGTATATGGCGATGTTGATCAAGAGAATGAAGTACGGCCTCATGGCCATTGCTGCGTTTCATTTTTCACAAAGCGCCTATGCGCAAGTTAACTGCACTGGCGGAAACTACGTAGCCACTGCTGAGATGGGAAACATCATCGACAAAGGGGTGGGTTCTCTTGGGAGAACCACAGTTGTCGCAACGGGTACCCCGTGGACCGCCAGGTGTTCTGGTTCAGGGGGCTCCGACAGGCTGGTCCTCTATGTGCCCACAGGGGCGCGGGGTGGAAGTGATGGCTCGATTACGCTGACGGCAGGGGCTAACTCTCGCTACGGCTTGGTACTCCGATCGGGCAACACCGTGCTTGGCAACGATTCTGCCTTGACGATTGCAACGATGAGCTCGAGTGGGACAGTCGGTTATACGCTCGGCTCCAGTACCCTTTCAGCTGAGTTGGTCAAGCTGAACAGCAATGGCACTGATTGGCGGGGGGGGCTTGTTCTCGTCGGGCAGGCAAGATTCGTGAGTAATGGCACGGTTGGCTACAACGTATACGCTCGTGTCTCGAGCATTGCGGCGCCAACATGCACCGTCAACAATACAAGCATCACGATTCCGCTGGGCAATGTCTCGGGTGGTTCATTTTCGAACGTCGGCTCTCGATCCACCGCCAGTGGGACGCAAAACATTGCGTTGACTTGTACGGGTTCGCCCCGCGTGAGAATGACGCTGCAAGGTACGCAAGCCGCCGGTGGCCCCAATACGGCGGTGGCCCTGACGGGAGCAGGGGGTGCCGGTGTTGCCCAGGGCATTGGCGTGGAGGTGCTGTATGGCGGCAACCCGCTGGTCGTCAATTCTGCGACCCCGACGGTCGTGAGCGCTGCTGCTGGCGCCACGTTGAATGTGCCCATTGCAGCGCGCTACTACCGCACAGGAACCGTAACGGCGGGCCGTGCAAACGCGAGCCCGACACTGCGGTTCGACTACGACTGAGGCGGCTTAGGCCACATCAAAGACGAAAGGGCTTGAACCAACGACGGTTCAAGCCCTTTCTGCATGTTGGGAGCCGCGCAAGTGCGCGGTTTTTTTTCGCTATCAAGCGGGCGCAAAAAACCGCTCGTGCAGTTCTTCCAGCCCCAGCGTGCTGATCACCTCGTGCAGCCGCTCGGTTGGGCGCCGGCGCGGCAGGTCTTTGTATTGCGCGATGATCAGCTCGTTCTTCATCGAGTGCTCCCAGCCAACCAGCTCCGTCACGCTCACCTGATAGCCGTGGGCTTCAAGCTGCAGGCAGCGCAGCACGTTGGTGACCTGGCTGCCGAACTCGCGCGTGTGCAGCGGGTGGCGCCAGATTTCTGTCAGCGCATTGCCAAGCGACTTGCCCTTGTTCTTGCGCAGCACCCCGGCCACCTCTGCCTGGCAGCACGGCACCAGCACGATGTACTGCGCGTGCTTTTCGAGCGCGAAGCGGATCGCATCGTCCGTGGCGGTGTTGCACGCGTGCAGTGCGGTCACCACGTCGATGGTGGCCGGCAGGCGATCGGATGTAATCGATTCCGCCACCGACAGGTTCAGGAACGACATCCCCTTGAAGCCCAGCCGCGCGGCAAGCTCGGTCGACTTGGTGACCAGCTCTTCACGCGTTTCAATGCCGTAGATGTGCGAGGTGCCATCGCCGGGTTGTTCCTTGCAGAACAGGTCGTACAGGATGAAGCCCAGGTACGACTTGCCTGCGCCGTGATCGACCAGCGAGACATGTCCCTTGGCCTGCTGTACGTCGGCCAGCAGCGGCTCGATAAACTGGAACAGGTGGTAGACCTGCTTGAGCTTGCGGCGGCTGTCCTGATTCATCTTGCCGTCGCGCGTCAGGATGTGCAGTTCCTTGAGCAGCTCGATCGACTGGTTGGGGCGGATTTCGTGGGTCTTGTTGGACATCGTCAGGACAGCTTGGCAGCATCTGCACGCGGGTGCACGGTGCCGAGAGAAAAACGGGAGCGAAGCCGTGAGTTTACCGAAAAGCGGGCCGGGCGACGGGGCGTGCACCCGCATGCGCGCCATGCGCCGCTTTGTTTGCCCGCGCCAAGCGGGGATGTGACAATAGCGCCCCCGCCTGTTTGTCACGCGCGTCACGCGCGCCACCGCCCGCCATCGCATGTCTGAACCGCTGAATGCCCCCTTGAGTGCCCCCCTTGTTGCCGTGATCGGCGCTGGCCCCGCCGGGCTGATGGCGGCTGAAGTGTTGTCCAGCCAAGGCGTGCGCGTGGCGGTGTTTGATGCCATGCCCTCGGCCGGGCGCAAGTTTCTGCTGGCGGGCATTGGCGGGATGAACATCACGCATTCGGAGCCGCTGGATGCGTTTCTGGGGCGCTATCGCGCGCGTCGCGAACAGCTTGCGCCGATCATTGACCGCCTCAACCCCGATGCGCTGCGCGCGTGGATTCATGGATTGGGCATCGACACGTTTGTCGGTAGCTCGGGCCGGGTGTTTCCGACCGAGATGAAGGCCGCGCCGTTGCTGCGTGCATGGCTGCACCGGTTGCGTCAGGCGGGTGTGCAGTTGCACATGCGGCACCGCTGGGTGGGGTGGGGTGCACCGTCGGCATCGGATCATGCGCAAACGCTGCGTTTTGACACGCCTGATAGCGAGCGTGTTGTACAAGCCGACGCCGTCGTGTTTGCCATGGGCGGTGGTAGCTGGCCGCGCCTGGGCTCCGATGGCGCCTGGGTACCGCATCTGGAGGCACGCGGTGTGCAGGTGCTGCCGCTCAAGCCCGCCAATTGCGGGTTTGATGCGGACTGGAGCCCGTATTTTCAGGAGCGCTTTGCGGGGCAGCCGGTCAAGTCGGTCGGCATTGGTTTGCCGTCTGGCGACGACGGTGCGCTGCAATTCCGCCAGGGCGAGTTCATGGTCACGCAGACGGGGGTGGAAGGCAGCCTTGTCTATGCGTTGTCCGCGCCGATTCGCGATGCGCTTGCCGCCGCCGGTGAAACGACGATCTGGCTTGACCTGGCGCCCGGGTGGAGTGCGCAGCGTGTGCGCGATGAGCTGATGCGGCCACGCGGCGCGCGTTCAATGTCGAGCCATCTGCAGAGCAAGCTGAACATCACGGGTGTGAAGCTTGGGCTGCTGCGTGAGTGCCTGTCGAAGGCGGCGTTTGCTGATCTTGCACAGTTGGCCGCTGCCATCAAGGCGCTGCCGCTGCGGCTCACGCGCACCCGGCCGATCGACGAGGCGATCAGCAGCGCGGGCGGCGTGGCGTTTGAGGCGTTGGATGCCAACCTGATGATCGCGCGCCTGCCCGGCGTGTTCTGCGCGGGCGAGATGCTCGATTGGGAGGCGCCGACGGGCGGCTATCTGTTGACGGCGTGCTTTGCAACGGGCGCCGCCGCCGGGCAGGGCGTGCTCGACTATCTGGCCACGCGCTAGGTTACTGGCGCGCCTTCAGGCGCCACAACGAGGTCACCTCGGCCACGCGCGCCTTGTAGAGCGGGTCGTTCTCATCCGAGGCTTTCGGGTGCTTGGGCTTGATGTCTTGGCGGCCGACGACTTGCAGGCCCGCCGCGTCGATCATGGCCAGCAGAGCCTCACGCGTGCGCAGGCCGAGGTGCTCTGCAAAGTCCGACAGGATCAGCCAGCCCTCGCCACCGGGCTCAAGGTGTGCGGCAAGACCATTGAGAAAGCCGCGCAACATGGCGCTGTCCGGGTCGTAGACGGCCCGCTCGATCGGCGAACTGGGCCGCGCCGGCAGCCACGGCGGGTTGCACACGACGAGCGGCGCGCGCCCTTCGGGAAAGAGATCGGTTTCAACAACGTCCACCTGGGTTTGCAGCCCGAGGCGGGTCAGGTTGTCTCGTGCACAAGCCAGCGCACGCGGGTCTTGATCGGTGCCGATGATGCGCTTGACGCCGCGCTTTGCCAGCACCGCAGCCAGCACACCCGTGCCCGTGCCGATGTCAAACGCCAGCGCTTTCGACGGCAACGGCGCCTGCGCGACCAGATCGATGTACTCCCCACGCACGGGTGAGAACACGCCGTAGTGCGGGTGAATGCGTTTGCCATCCAGCGCGGGAATTTCCACCCCTTTCTTGCGCCATTCGTGCGCGCCGATCAGGCCGAGCAGCTCCCGCAGCGAGACGACCGACGCCGCCTCACCCGCGCCATACGCTTCCATGCAGGCTTCGCGCATGTCAGGCGCACGGCGCAGCGGAATCGTGTAATCGGCATCGAGCGGGATCAGCAGCATGCCGAGCGTGCGGGCGCGCTGCGATTGCGCCTGGCGATGGAGGTTGAACGCATCGATGGGCGAGGTGGCCTCCTTGCGCGGTTTGCGATCGGTGCGGCGCGACATGGCCTGCAGCAGTTGGCGCGCGTTCTGGAAGTCGCCGCGCCAGAGCAGTGCGGTGCCTTCGCAGGCCAGGCGGTAGGCGGCGTCTGCGGTGATGCGGTCGTCCGCAATGACCACGCGCTTGGGTGGCGGGTTGCCGGCTTCGGAGCGCCACAGGGCGGTGTGGTCGGCGCCAGTTTCGGCGTCTGTCCAGGTGAGGGTGGGGTGATTGGTCACAGCGGAATGGGTAGAAGGCGGGGTAAGGCGCGGTTGTGGGCGACACGATACCGCTGGCGGTGCAAACGCACAATGCGGGCGAATGCTGTCGACCGCACCGTGATTCTTTCCATGAAAGTGATCCTTGATCCGCTCGCAGAAGGCGGTCTGGGCTGGCGGGCAGTGTAAACTCCAGCCTTTTTTTGGCACTCGTAGCATGGCGCACGCCCAGCAACGCAGGGCGCTCAGCGGCCCTGCGCTGATCCGCTTACTTGCTCGCCTGACGGATGTCGACGTTTCCGAATCCGGGCAGCCGCTTTCAGACCGATTGAGCCAATGGCTCAGTTGGACGGATGCCATCACGCTCTCGACCGCGCTTGCCACCAGTCCGCCGGCCATCACCCCGGGTGTGCGGCCCGTTGGCATGGACGCCGAGACCATGTGCAGCCGTGTCCGCGCCGCATTGGCAAAGTCCATCGCCACCGCTTGTGCGCCTGATGCCAGGCCGGGCGGGGGTGGGCGCGCGCCCATTCAACCCGCCATGCCGGCCGCGCCGGTCGACTACGCGGATATTCGGCAGCGTTACCTCTTGATGCAGCAGACCATGGAGATGGAGATTGGCGAGTTGCGTGGCCGCGTGCGACGCGTGCTGGCCGCGAAGACGCCCGATCTGGCCCGGCTTGCCGTGCTGGACGCCAGCATGGAGCAGGCCCTTGGCGCACGGGAACGCACGCTATTGGGTGCCATCCCGACGATGCTTGGGGCGTACTTCGAGCGCTTGCGCACGGCTGGGCAGCCGCAGGCAGATGCGCCGCCGGAGAGCGCTGCCCGAACCACTCAACCCACATCCCCATCCCGCGCATGGTTGCATGCGTTCCGCAAGGATATGCAGAGCGTGCTGCTTGCAGAGCTGGATGTTCGTTTTCAACCGGTCGACGGGTTGCTTGCCGCCCTTCGTACCCGCTAAGCGTTCAACAGGACACCATGTCCAGAAATCACCTGAATCTCATCGTCTTCTTTGTCGGGCTGGTGGCCCTGGGGTGGATTGCGGCAGGCTATGTCGTGGGCGTGAACCCGCTCGCGCTGGTCGTCACCATCGTGATTGGCGCCGCCTACGTGGCGGGTGCGCTGGAGTTGCGCCGCTATCAGCAGGCCACGGGCACGCTCACGCAAGCCGTGGCCGGGCTGTCTGAACAGCCGCCCAAGCTGGGGGCCTGGCTGGAACAACTGCCCCCGAGCCTGCGCAACGCGGTGCGCCTGCGCGTGGAAGGCGAGCGCGTTGCGCTGCCTGGGCCTGCGCTGACGCCGTATCTGGTGGGTCTGCTTGTCTTGCTAGGCATGCTGGGGACGTTGCTCGGCATGGTGATGACGCTCAAGGGCACGGGCGCCGCGCTGGAGAGCGCCACCGACCTGCAGGCGATTCGCGCGTCGCTGGCCGCACCGGTCAAGGGCCTGGGGTTCTCGTTCGGTACGTCGATTGCCGGGGTGGCCACATCCGCCATGCTGGGGTTGCTGTCCGCGCTGTGCCGGCGTGAGCGGCTGCAGGCGGTTCAGGCGCTCGACACCCAGATCGCCACGACACTGCGCATCTATTCCCACGCGCATCAACGCGAAGAGACGTTCAAGCTGCTGCAGCGGCAATCGGACGCCATGCCCGCCCTGGTGGACCGGCTGCAGGCAATGATGGCTGCGCTGGAGCAACAGAGCGCCGCCAGCAGCGAACGCCAGATCGCCAGCCAGCAAGCGTTTCTCGACAAGACGGAACTGGCCTACCGTCAACTGGCGTCCTCTGTCGGGCAGTCGTTGCAGGACAGTGCCGCTGAAAGTGCACGCGTTGCCGGCGCAGCGCTGCAACCGGTGGTCGACACGACGATGGCGGGGCTTGCGCGTGAATCCGCCGCGCTGCATGAGACGGTAACGCAAGCCGTGCAGCGCCAACTGGACGGCCTGTCGACGCGCTTTGAGGCAACGGCCGAGACGGTCGCGGGCATCTGGAACACCGCGTTGTCGGAGCATCAACGCGCAAGCGCTGCGCTGGTGGGGAACGTCGGTACCTCGCTGGACCGGTTTGCCGAAACCTTTGAGCAACGCTCGACCCGTCTGCTCGACGGCGTTGCCGAGCGCCTGGATGCGACGGTGGGCAGCCTGTCCGGCGCCTGGAGCGATGCACTTTCGCGCCAGGAGCACACTCACGTGGAACTGGCGGATCGGAACCAGCGTGCCCTGGAGGCGGCTGCGGCGACGTTCGAGCAACATGCCGTGTCGTTGCAGGATGCATCACGCCAATCGCATGTGGCATTGCAGACTGCGCTGGAAGCACGCGACCAGCAACGTCTGGCAGCCTGGACCGAGGCGCTGGGCGCAATGGGCGCCAAGCTAAGTCAGGAGTGGGAGAAGACGGGCGCCAACACGGCGAGCCGTCAGCAGGACATCTGCGATGCGCTGGCGGCAACGGCCCGTGAAGTCGCCTCGCTGCAGGACACGTCACGCCAATCGCATGTGGCGTTGCAAACCGCGTTGGAAGCCCGCGACCAGCAACGTCTGGCGGCCTGGACCGAGGCGCTGGGTGCAATGGGCGCCAAGCTGAGCCAGGAGTGGGAGAAGGCGGGTGCCGACACGGCACGCCGCCAACAGGCAATTTGCGATGCGCTGGCACAGACCGCGCGCGACATCTCTTCGCAAACACAGGCCCACGCTAACGACACGATCGCCGAGATTGCTCGACTGGTGCAGGCTGCCTCGGAGGCGCCCAAGGCGGCAGCCGAAGTGGTTGCCGAACTGCGCCAGAAGCTGTCGGACAGCATGGTCCGCGACACGGCAATGCTGGAAGAGCGCACGCGCTTGCTGGGCACGCTGGAGACGCTGCTCGACGCTGTGAACCACGCGTCTACCGAACAGCGAACCGCGGTGGATGCGCTGGTTGCCAGTTCGGCGGATCTGCTTGAGCGGGTTGGTGTGCGCTTCACCGATCGGGTTGAGGCCGAGACCGGCAAGCTGGGCGCAGTGGCCGCGCAGGTGACCGGCAGTGCCGTTGAGGTGGCCAGCCTGGGCGAGGCGTTTGGCGCGGCGGTGCACCTGTTCGGTGAGTCGAATGACAAACTGGTGGCGCACCTGCAGCGGATCGAAGCCGCGCTGGACAAGTCGCTCACGCGCAGCGATGAACAGCTTGCCTACTACGTGGCACAGGCGCGGGAGGTGATTGATCTGAGCATGCTGTCGCAAAAGCAGATCCTTGAAGACCTGCAGCGCTTGGGTGGCCATGCAGGTGGCCATTCAAGCGGCCATGCTGGCGACCAGCGTGCCCTTGCCGGAACCGAAGCGGCATGAACGACGAGATTGACGGCGGCCTGGAATCCGCGCCGGTCTGGGCCGCGTTTGGCGACTTGATGTCGGTGGTGCTTGGCGCCTTCGTGCTGATTCTGGTGGGCGTGATTGGCGTGCAGCTGGAGCTGTCGTCCAAGCTGGAGAACGAGGTCAAGCAGCGCGAGGCGGAGGCACAGCGCCGTAAGACGCTGGAGCAGGCACTGGCCGGCCCGCTGGCGGCGGGGCGCGTGACGCTGGTCAACGGGCGGATCGGCATCAACGGCAGTGTGCTGTTTGCGCTCAATTCCGATCAGTTGCAGCCCGAGGGCCGCACGCTAATGAAGAGTCTGGCGGGCCCGCTGGCGGCGTATCTCACGTCCCGCGATGAGATTTTGATGGTGAGCGGGTTCTCCGATGACCAGCAGGTGCGGGCAGGCAATCGCCAGTTTGCCGATAACTGGGAGTTGTCTGCCAAGCGTGCGTTGACGGTGACGCGCGCGTTGATCGACGAAGGCATCCCTGCGTCGAGCGTGTTTGCGGCAGCGTTTGGCTCGCAGCAGCCCGTGAGTTCCAATGCGGATGATGTGGGCCGCGCGAAGAACCGGCGTGTGGAGATTGCGCCTGTGCCGAGGCAGTCTGCTTCCAACGGTGGCCGTCGTGAGCCCAACTGATTCGTCCACGCAGGGGATGCTCGACGACTGGCGCGCAAGTGGTGCCGATCGCTTCGATCGCGTGCGCTTTCACTTCATTGAAGCGCTGCATCGCCGTGCGGCCAAGCAAACGGGCGAGGCGCGGCGCCTCCTGGAGGAACGACTGGGCAACTTGATCGCAGCCTATGCGGATGACGTCGATCGAGCGCTGCCCGTGCCTGAGGCGGGTGGTGGTTCCGGCGTGCCTGCCCGTAGTGCGTTGGGCGATTTGCTCGATAGCATCGCCAGCCATGCGCGCGCCGATGCTGGTGGCGCTGCGGCCAGCGGTCTGGCGCGTCATCCCCGCGCCTTTACTGACCTGAAGATTCTCGAAGACGTGCGGGAAACCTGGTCACGCGTCAGTGCAGAGAAACAGTTGCGCCAGTCGCTTGATCAAGTGCCGACCAACGCCGGGCCGCTCAATTCGAGCAGCCTTGTGCACCGGTCGCTGTTGCTGATGCGCGAGGTATCGCCGGAGTATCTGCGGCAGTTCCTGGCGTATGTGGATGCGCTGTCGTGGCTGGAGCGGATGGGCGGGGAGGGGGCTGGTGCCGGTCAGGAGGTTGGGCGTGGTGTGGGTGGAAAGAGTGCGCGGAGCAAGTCGCGTTAGCCATTGACGTACGGCATGAGAGTTGGCGCCCTCTGGTTTTGGTCAACGGCAACAATGCGTCATGCACTGACGACCTTGTTCTTCCCAGCGCGCTTGGCTTGATACATGCCGCGGTCCGCACGCTGGATCGCCGCCATGGGGGCTTCATCCTTGCCGAGCTCGGCCACACCGGCAGAGAACGTGATGAAGAGCCGGGTATCACCGGCGGCAAAGAAGCGCTGGGTGAGGGTGCGTTGCAGCCGGGTGATGGCTTGCACGCCATCTTCCAGGCAGGTGTCGGGCATCAGGATCACGAACTCTTCGCCGCCAAAACGCGCGAGTGCGTCCTGGGGGCGTATGGATTCGCGTGCTACCTGGGCCAGATGTGACAGGGCATCGTCCCCGAAGCTGTGTCCGTGGGCATCGTTGATGGATTTGAAATCGTCGATGTCCAGGAAGGCGATGGAGAGCGTCGAGTTTTGATGGGCGGCGCGGGCGACCTCGCGCTCCAATGCTTCTTCCAGGCCCTTGCGGTTGAGTGCCCCCGTGAGCAGATCATGACGCGCCGAGGCCGACGCCATATCGAGCGCCTTGCGAAGACTCGCGACTTCGGCCGCGGCATCATCGGCCTTCTTCTTCATTGCTGAAAGCTCGTCACGATTGTGGGCAGCCTGCTGCGACATCCAGCGCGTGGCGGCCAGTGCGTCCTGAATGGCGGGGGCAATCTCGGAGAGGGTCTCGGCCGACTCGATCTTCTTGGCGCACGCTTCCATCAGCTGGTGATGCTCGCCGGACGTTTCGGCAGCCGTGGACAGCCGCTCCATGAAAGAGGCCAGGAGCCGTTTCATGTCTTCCTGGGCTTCGACTGACTTTGCCTTCAACACGCCTTGTTTGTGGATCACCTCTTTGAGGCGCCGCCGCACGTCGTCAAGCCGTCGCAGGCTCACCGGCGCTTCGCTGGCTTTCAGCAGGGCGTCAATCTGGCCGCGCAGCCAGCGGTCGTCCAATGACAACTGGCCGATGTTTTCAAAGACAAGCTGCAGCAGGCCCAGCAGCGATTTGCGAATCTCGTTCTGGTCTTCTGCCACCAGCGATAGCCGATGGTTGAACGCCGCCAGCTTGGCGTTCAGGTGCGTGAGGTTTTCCGTTTCTGAGCGGCAGGTCTTGATCAGTGCCCAGGCAACCGGGCCGATCGCGACGTCGTCTTCGCCCAGCGCAGGCAGGCAGTGCTCAACCGTGCGCGCAAGCTGCTCGCGCAACTCCCGCACCAGCGCCATCCGTTCTGCGTTCTGTGCGTCCCCATTTGGCTGGCTGCCTGCAATTTCGTAGTAAACCGCGGCAAAGTTGTCTGGCGTGGGGGCCAACCTGCGTGAGGCCAGCAGCCTGAGAGCGTGCCGCGCGGTCTCCGAGGGATTGTTGTCTGTCATGCCGAACCGCAGGGTGGAGAAGAGGAATCAGTGCGCGATTCTCCATGGTTCCGGGCGCAGCGGAAAGTCGTTCAAAAGTGTATGGGGGTGTTTTGTTGTATGGACCATCGCTGTTCTGTTTGCTGATCAGGCAAGCTTTGAACGGCTTTCCGGGATGGGATTCGCGATTGGCCTGTTGATGCGTGTTCACTGCCTAAGCGATATTTCGCGAGAGGAGTGATATGCCTTGCGGTGCTGCGGCCTTGTGAACAAGGCGGGTTGCATCGGGTGCTGGTGTGTTCATGAACACTCTCTGCGATGATTCGTGAAATCGGGCTAGCTGAGCCTCACTGCGTGGCGGCATCACCCGTGTTCGCAATCTCAGAGAGAACCACGCGCTGGTCCGCGTACCAGCGGGCCACGCATTCGCGGTCGTGACATTGCCGTTCCCGATAGTTCCACTGGGCCCGTGTCCGCTCCTTGAAAGCAGTGGGGTCTGTGGCAGCAGCCTTGGCTCTGGCGTAGATGGCCGCAAGCTGCACGTCAGCCGCGGCCAGTTCTGGGTCGCTGCAGACGATGTGCTCTGCATCTGAGCGAGCCTTTGTGCAGTCAAAGCTCGTCTGCAAGGAAGATGCAGATGGTACGGTGGCCTGGGTGCCGATGTTCACTCCACTCTGGCGCGCCCAGTCCATCAGCGGAGTTTTCTCAATCGGCAGCCCGGGCCATTGATACGTCTTCACGACGGCGTCGCTGGATGCGCCCGGCGTCTCGATGAGGACGAAATCTCCCTTGCCCGTCGCCTCGCTGATAGCAAATGCCGCTCGTTCCGAATTGCAAGCGTGAGCCATGCAGCCAGTCCCAACCAGGTATCCGTCCTTTGATTGGATGCCGGCGGCATCGGTCACCGCCAGACGCTCTGTGATTTTTGCCCAGTCTCCGCGCGCGATGCCCTTGAAGGCCGCCCGGAAGCGGCGGTCATTGACGACAGCAGACGGATACTGACCTACAAGCCAACTGAACGCTGCATCTGCCCAACCAGCCGTGGGTGCAGGGGTGGTTGCCACCGTTGGTGCATCTGTCGATGCCGCCGCCTGGACGGGGGCTCCATTCTGATTGTTGGATTGGTGTGACGGCACGATGAGAGCGTAGACACTGGCGACCAGTATCGCCACTGCAGCGCCAAGGGCCTTTAGTGGCACAAAGTCTTTTCCGACCTTGAGCTGTGGTCGCGGCGTGACTTCAACCTTAAGCAAGGCGTCAAACCATTGGTTGGCATTGTCGATCGCTGCCGCAATGGCTTCTTTCCTTCGCGTGAACGTCACAGCGTTGTAGCCGCCATAAGCGAGCGCCGCAGCCACAAGAAGCAGCCCAGCGGGCACGCTGTACGCGAGGATGAAACACCCAACCAGTCCCACTAGAAGCGGCGCCATCAATGCCGGCGGTTTCGGCCAACTGCGAACGGTACTCAGGAGTGTGGTCGATGCCGTTCCTAGGTCGCCAAATGCGCCTTGATGCTCAGCGCACTTGCGTTCTATTTCGTACACGGCGGGCATAGCCTTCTCTTTCTCCGCGAGCGAAATCGAGCCGATGTCGAGCGCCAGCCTGATGGCTCTTGTGGTGGCCTCAAACTCTCGCGAGAGTGTTTCGAGAAAGGGTTGGTGTTCCTCCAGGGTTACAGCCTCGCTGAGATCGTCGGCCACGACATGCACGCCGTGCGAGATGAAATATCGGACCAACGCGGCGGATGTCCTGTTTTGAACCATCGACACGAACTCCAGAGTGGCCTGCTCCCGTTTCGACAGGCGCTCTGTGTTGGCTGAGTCGATGCGACGACTGCCAGCTACTACGGAACCAATGGGGTGGGGCGTCCTTTGTGAATGGAGCTGCTGTGTAAAGCGAATCCCCGTGCCAGGGATGCTCGCGGTAACGCGCCCCCGAGTGTTATAGGTCAGTCCTTTTACGCCGATTGAAGTGCTGACTCCGCTCTTGCTGAAATTCACACGAATTCCGGTGCTATCTTGACGCTTTTTCCAAAGCTCCAGCCCATTATCTCGCCCCTCTTTTAGAGTTCGGTCGCCCACCATATGCATCCGCTTGTTTGCGGAGGTCGCGCCTAGTCTCTTTGTTCTGGTGTTCAGCGAGCATAGCGTAGCTGTCCGACACCGATATGCGTCCTTACCCCCTACAAAAGGGGGGCGTCAGTGGGTGGAAGGCGGGGGCGCGAGGAGCATTAGCTGAAGCGCGCTCTTTGGCGCTGAGCATTTCCGTTCAAGCGTCAATTCGTTCAAAAGAATTACCCCCTTAGTTTGGGGTCTGAATTGAAGTAAATTGAACTTAATTCTGATTAAAGCTAGATAATCCTCGAATAAAGCAAAGTGTGGGACGCTACAACACATTTTTTTGTAATTCGCACCTAAAATCCGGCCTTTCGTAAAAGTTACAAGCCCGGATTTGCCATGAATGCGAAGTGCTACCGAACCGTCTTCAATGCCGCACGCGGCATGTTGGTCGCAGTTGAGGAATCGGCGAGGAGCACAGGCAAGGGGCGGAGCTCAGGAAGCCGAGCGAGCCGTCGGGCCTCCGCCCTGACATTGACGGCTGCCGCAGCGCTGGCGTCACCGGGACTCCATTCGCAATCCCTGACGCCGGACCGCAGTGTTCCTGGACCGCACCCCGTCGTTGGTGTGGCTGCGAACGGCACGCCTGTCGTGAACATCAACGCCCCCTCAGCCGGTGGCGTCAGCTCCAACGCGTTTACGAACTACAACGTTGGCCAGGCTGGCGTTGTGCTCAACAACAGCGGGCAGAATTCGCAGACGCAAATCGCCGGCTGGGTGCAGGGCAACCCGTTCCTGGGCAATAGCGCTGCGCGCGTTATCCTGAACCAGGTCACCAGTGGCAATCCGTCGACGCTGGCCGGCCCCACGGAAATCGCGGGCAACCAAGCCAGCCTTATCGTCGCCAATCCGGCGGGCATCACCTGTGCGGGCTGCTCATTCGTCCAGGCACCTCGCGTCACGCTGACCACCGGTACGCCGAACTTCGATGCGCTGGGCAACATCTCGAGCATCTCGGTCCAGCAAGGGCAAATTACCGTCAATGGTGCGGGCCTCGATGCACGCGGGGCGCAGCTCGACCTGCTGTCGCGGGCCATGGCCATCAATGGTCAGGTGTGGGCGGCGCGCATCAACGCCGTGGCGGGCGCCAACAATGTCGACTACGGTAGCGTCACGCCGACGGCGATCGCAGGCGTCGGCCCGGCACCGCAGGTCGCCATCGACGTCGGCCAACTGGGCAGCATGTACGGCGGTGGTGCCACGCGGCTGATTGGCACGGAGCAAGGGCTGGGCGTCAACATCGGCGGCAACCTCGCTGCGCTCACCGGTAGCCTGAACCTGGCCGCCAACGGCGACGTCACCATCACGCCGACGGGGCGTGTGCAGAGCGCGGCGGATGCCAGCATCTCGGCACCGAACGTGAGCAACCAGGGTGTCATCACCAGCCCTGGCAACGTGACGGTGTTCGGTAGCACGACCAACACGGGCACCTTGGTTGCGGGCGGCAACGCAACCATCACGGGGCCGCAAATTGCCAACAGCGGCACCATTGGCGCGGGCGTCGATACGAGCGGCAACGTCACGCAGCCGGGCACCGTGGTACTGAACGCAACGGGCGCAGTGCGCAACAGCGGCAATCTGCTGGCGGGTCAGAGCATTGGCGTGAGCGGGGCGAGCATTGACGCAAGCAACGGCAACGTTGCGACGCAAGGCACGGTCTCGCTGTCCGCCACGGGCGATGTGGCCACGCGCAGCGCGACCATCTCCGGGGGCAGCGTGACCGTCCAGGCGGGCGGCACGCTGGACAACACAGCGGGCAGCCTGTCGTCGAACACCACGCTGCAGGTTGGTGCTCAGCGCGTCGTCAACCAGAGTGGCCTGCTGGCTTCAACCGGTAACACGAGCATCACCACTGGTTCGCTCGACAACACCTCCGGTGCATTGGGCTCCAATGGCGGCAGCCTCACCATCAATAGCGCCGGTGACATCACCAATACCAAGGGCAAGCTGGTCGCCGCACAAGATGTCTCCATCACTGGCGGCAGCCTGGGCAACCAGCGCGGCACGGTGTCGGCCCAGAATCTCTCCCTGAACACCGGAACTGGCTCGGTCGACAACACCAGCGGTACGGTTTCCGCTACGGGCACGGCAAACGTCACGGCTGGCAGCCTCGTCAACCAAGGCGGCACGCTTGCCGCAGCGGGGAATGTCACTGCAAACGTAGCAAGCCTGAACAATACCTCGGGTGTTCTCGGCTCCAGCAGCGGTGCGTTGAATGTCAACAGCACTGGCGTCATCACGAACGCAGGCGGCAAGTTGGTCGCCGCGCAGGATGTGGCCCTCGCGGGCACGAGCCTTGGCAATCAGGCCGGTGCGGTTTCAGCGCGCAATCTGGCGCTCAACACGGGCGCGGGTGCCGTAGACAACACGGGCGGCTCGATGGCCGCATCGGGCACTGCCGACATCCAGGCTGGCAACCTCGTCAACCGTGGCGGCACACTCGCCGCTGCTGGGGATGTGACCGCTACGGTCGCCAGCGTCGATAACACCGGCGGTGCATTGGGCTCCAATACCGGCAACCTGACCGTCAACAGCACGGGTTCGATTGCCAATGCGAGCGGCGGCAAGCTGGTCGCTGCGCAGGATGTCACGCTGAATGCCGCAGCGATTGGCAATCAGGCGGGTACCGTCTCTGGCCGCAATCTGTCGCTGAACGCCGGAACCGGGACTGTCGACAACACCAATGGCACGGTGTCGGCATCGGGCGTAGCCAACGTTCAAGCGGGGAGCCTGGTCAACCAGGGCGGCACACTCGCCGCCAACGGCAACGTGCACGCCACTGTCGCGAGCCTGGACAACACGTCGGGCGTGTTGGGCTCGAGCACCGGTAACCTGAAGGTCGACAGCAGCGGTGCCATCACAAGCACGAACGGCAAGCTGATTGCCGCACAGGACGCGACATTCAATGCCGTGAGCCTGAGTAACCAAGGTGGCGCCATCTCGGCGCGCAACCTGTCGGTGAACGCCGGCGCCGGTACGGTCGACAACACCAATGGTCAAGTCTCCGCCTCCGGAACGGCAGACCTGACAGCCGGCGACCTCGTCAACCGGGGCGGTACGCTGGCTTCTGCCGGGGACATGACGGCCACCGTGGCGAGTGTGGACAACACGGGCGGCGCGCTCGGATCGAGCGCCAACAACCTCGTCATCAACAGCGCGGGCAACATCGCCAGCGCCAACGGCAAGCTCATCGCGGGGCAGGATGCGACCCTCAACGCCGCAGCCGTGGGTAACCAAGGCGGCACCATCTCCGCACGTAATCTCACTGTCAACACCGGCACGGGAGCGGTCGATAACACCGGAGGTACGGTGTCAGCGTCAGGCACGGCCAATGTGAAAGCGGGCAGCTTGGTGAATCAGCAGGGCACGCTGGCCGGCGCAGGCAATGTCACCGCCAATGTGGCGAGCCTGGATAACACCTCCGGCGTGCTGGGTTCCAGCGCTGGCGCCCTGAGCATCACCAGCAGCGGCAACATCGGCAACGCGGGCGGCAAGCTGCTCGCGGCCCAAGACACCACGCTCGCGGCAGCCAGCATGGGCAACCAGGCTGGTACGGTCTCGGGTCAGAACGTGACCCTTAACACCGGCACGGGCGCACTCGACAACACGGCAGGCAAGGTTTCCGCCGCGAACGCGTTGCAACTGACCGCCGGCGCGGTCACCAACCAGGGCGGTACGCTGGCCGCGACTGGCGAAGTGCACGCCACGGTGGCGAGCCTGGACAACACCGCTGGTGGCATCCTCGGCTCCGGCCAAGGCGGCCTGACACTCACCAGCACCGGTAACGTCGCCAATGCCGGCGGCAAGCTTCTTGCCACGCAAGACATTCAGCTTCAAGCCGCAAGCCTTGCTAACCAGGCCGGCACGGTCTCGGGTCGAAACGTGACCGTCAACACAGGCACGGGCGCACTGGACAACACTGGTGGCGCCGTCGCAGCCGCAGCCGCGCTCGATGCAACAGCGGGTGCCATCACCAATGCCAACGGTGGCGTGATGCAGGCGGGCACGACGCTGACGACCCATAGCCAATCGCTGGCCAATACCAAAGGCGCGGTGATTGGCAACGCGGTCTCGGTCAACGCCAATACGCTGACGAACCAGCAAGGCACCATTTCATCGAACACTACGCTCGGCGCGCAAAGCCAGACCTTGACCAATGACCAAGGCAAGCTGGTTTCCAACGGTGTGCTGACCATCAATACAGGCACGCTCACCAACGCGGGTGGCCAGGTGGCCTCCAACAGCGATGTGACGGTCAATGGCACGACGGTCGACAATTCCGCCGGCATGATGCACGCCGGCGGCACGCTGACGGTGTCCGGTGCCAACCTGCTCAACAAGAACACCAATACGGCCACGGCCGGGATGGAAGGCGCGAATGTGGTGCTCACCGCCACCACGTCGCTCGACAACACAGCTGGCGTCATCCGCTCGGACCTGAACACGCAACTCACAGCGCCATCCATCAACAACACGCAGGGCTCGATTCAGTCAGCGGGGTCGGTGGGTGCCAAGGCGAGCGCCGCGCTGACGAACACCCAGGGCAACCTGAACGGCACCAAGAGCGTGGGCGTGACGGCCGGCCAGATGAGCGGTGACGGTACGGTGCAGTCGCAAGGCAGTGTGTCTCTGAACCTGCAGTCGGACTACAACAACAGCGGCACGCTGGCTGCCGGGCAAGACGTTTCCGTGACGACGACGGGTAATGTCACCAACTCGGGCACGATGTCCGCCGGCCGCAACCTGGCGGTGTCGGCCAACAACATCACCAACACGCAAAGCGGCCAACTGATTGGCACGGTATCGAACACGCTGACCGCCCAGGGCACGCTGTCCAACGACGGCCTCATCGACGGTGGCGCGACCGTCGTAAGAGCGAACAACGTCGTCAACACAGGGCGCCTGTATGGGGATTCGGTCTCGATTGCTGCCAACACGCTGACGAACACCGTCAACGGTAGTGGCGTGGCGGGTGTCATCGCCAGCCGTGGCGACATGGACCTGGGCGTGCAGACGCTCAACAACCAGGAACATGCGCTTATCTATGCGATTGGCAACATGCGTGTTGGCGGGGCGCTCGACGCGAGCAACCACGCGACTGGTTCGGCTCAGAACGTGACCAATGGCTCGGCGACCATCAACGCCGACGGCAACCTGACGATTGCGGCCGCGCAAATCAACAACCAGAACAATCACTTTGCGACGACAAACCAGACGTCGCCGGGTACCCACGTCGTGTCGTATCGGCTGAATGGGTCGACGCAGGACATCGACCCGACCACAGTCATGTTTATGCAGACGGGCCCGGGTACCAGCGCGCCTGGGACGGATTGGCAGTGGCTGGGCGACTCGCGTCTGGGCGTCATGGTGTTGCCGTCCACGCAATATCCGTTCAACCGCTTCGGGCCCCCGTTCAACTACACCAACGACGGGCGTCAGCCCACCGTGGCCTATGTGCCGGAGATGCCCTGCAGCGCTGATTCCTGCACGGTGTCGAGCTATCCGGAGCAGTTCCTCTACAAGACCACGGACGCCATCTGGGGTGTATTTGGCATCGCGCCGCCGCAGGAAATTGGCACACAGCCAGACCCGAGCACCTATCAGCAGTACGCGCAGTATCAAGCGGACCTAACCGCGTGGCAGCAGCGACATGACGCCGCCGTTGCGCAATACCAGGTGCTGAACAACGCCATCACGGCGTTCAACACCGACCTCCGCAATCGCCAGGTCGAAAGCTTCACCATCTACGACGGCACGCAGCAGATTACCCGCACGGTGGTCACGCAAAGCGACCCTGGAATGATTACGTCCGGTGGCAACATGACGTTGAACGCCAGCGTGGTGAACAACGTGGCCAGCCAGATGGTGGCGGGCGGCGACCTGACTGGTAGTAACGTGATTGGCACGCGGCCGGTCAACGTTGGGATGCAGGGTACGCAAACCGTCACGACGAGCGGAACCGCTCAATACACCTATGTCGGCGGAGGCGGCGCATTCTCGTCCGACCACCGCCAGTACAACCAGAGCCCATGGCAAGGGCAGACCATCCAGACCAACTACCAGCTGGATGTGAGCCCCACCAACGGCTCCGGTCCGAACAGCCAGCCCACGGTTAAATCCGTTGCGGTGTCGACCAAGGCGGGCCTGGGTAATGGCAGCGGCGCGGCCGTTGCGGACTATAAGGCGATTGGCGGCGACACGGTGCAGCCTGGTGGTGCATCGGTGACGGTGCCCAACAGCGGAGTCATGCACATCCAGACTGCGTCCATTGCCACACCTGCTGGCGGCTCCGTCAGTGCCGCGACGACGTCCGTGACGCTGCCCGGCAACGTGGTCATCCGCACCGTGGTGCCGAACCTCACACTGCCCAACAACGCGCTCTATCGCATCATCAGCGACCCGGGTAGTAGCGTGCTGGTGGAAACCGACCCGCGCTTCACGAACTTCCGCCAGTGGACGTCGAGCGACGCCATGCTGGTGCAGTTCCGCAACGACCCGGGTGCCACGCTCAAGCGCATCGGTGATGGTTTCTACGAGCAGCAACTGATTCAGCAGCAAATCATCCGGGCCACAGGCCAGCGCTTCATTGGCGACTACACCAGCAATGAAGACGAGTACAAGGCACTGCTGGCCAACGGTGTTGCCGCAGGCAAGGCCTTTGGCTTGAACGTTGGCACGGCACTGACCGAAGCCCAGATGGCGCAGCTCACCAGCGACATCGTGTGGATGGTCAAGCAAACGGTGACGCTGGCCGACGGCAGCAAGCAGGACGTGCTGGTGCCGCAGGTCTACCTGCGCGCCAAGGACACCGACATCACGGGTGGCGGCACGCTGATGGCGGGGAACAACGTCAGCTTCAATGCCAAGGGCGACGCCACGAACAGCGGCACCATCGCCAGCCGCAACGTGACGGTGGTGACCGCAGACAACATCGTCAACACCGGCACGCTGGCGGGTAGCACGCTGCTGGCTCAGGCCAAACAAGACATCAACAACCTCGGTGGCCATATCCAGGGTGACCAGGTGCTGCTGGCGGCCGGGCGCGATGTGAACCTGACCAGCACGACGGTTCAAACGAAGAACCTCACGACCACGGGTACGAACATCAACCAGGTGGCGAGCATCGATGCGGGTGCACTGTCCATCCAGGCCGGTCGTGATGCCAATCTGGCGGCCGTTGCCATCAACACGGCGGGTAACGCCACCATCACGGCCAACCGCGATGTCAACCTGACTGCGGTGCGGCAGTCGAATGAAGAGCACATCGTCTGGGGGGATAAGAACCGTTCGGACCGCTCGTCGTATTCCGATGCCGGCACGCAAATCCAGGCTGGTGGGAACGTCGCCATCGGTGCGGGTCAAGATGTGAACGCCACTGCCGCGTACGCCAACGCCACGACGGGCGGTATCCAGGTGGCCGCGGGGCGTGACGTGAACCTCAACGCGGGCCAGAGCCATCAAGACGTTCGTGACGAGCACTATCAGAAGGAAACTGGCTTCCTTTCGTCTAAGACCACGCACACCATTGATTCGGCGGGTCAGACCAACGCTGTGGGCACCACACTGTCTGGCGATACGGTGACCGTGGCTGCAGGCCGTGACATAACGGCCAAGGCCGCGACCGTTGCGGGTACAGGCGACGTAAACCTGTCGGCAGGTCGCGACCTGACCATCACGACGGCGGATACCGCCACCAGCGAGTCTCACTTTAAGGACGTGAAGAAGAGTGGTCTGGGCAGTGCGGGCGCAGGCATCTCGTATGGCACTAACCAGACGACCGACACGACCAACGATACCGTTCGTGGGTCGCAAGGTAGCCTCATTGGCAGCACCGACGGCAGCGTGAACATGCAGGCGGGCCGTAATCTGCATATCACTGGCTCGGACGTGGTCGCTGGCCAGAACGTGACGGGTATCGGTCAGAACGTGACCATCGACGCTGCAACTACTGACCGTCATCACGACGAGACGCATGAAATCAAGAGCTCGGGCTTCACGCTGGCGGTGAAGTCGCCTGTGCTGGATGCTCTGCAGAACGTTCAGCAGCAAGGTGAGGCAGCGGGCAATAGCCAGGACAAGCGGGCAGCGGCCTTGCATGGGATTGCGGCTGCGAGCGGTGCGATGGATGCCTTTGGCGCAGTCAAGGGATTGGACAGTGCGCTGAAGGACCCCAAGGGAGAGATTGAAGCCAAGGTCGAGTTGAGCTGGGGCTCGTCGTCGAGCAAGACGACGTTCAAGGAAGACAGCACCCAGAACAATGGCAGCAGCATCAAGGCCGGTGGTACGACTGCATTCGTGGCAACGGGGGATGGCACACCGGGCAGCGGCAACATCAATATCGTTGGTTCCGATGTCAACGCGAAGAATGTGCTGCTGCAAGCCAAGAATCAGGTCAACCTGACGGGCAGTACGGACACGGACAGCACGCGCAGCACCAACGAATCCAAGAGTGCGAGCGTTGGTGTGTCATACGGTTCGGGCGGATTTGGCGTGTCAGCCTCGATGTCGAAGGCGCATGGCGATGCGAACTCGGATGCGCAGACGCAAAACAACACGCACATCAATGCCAGCGACACCGTGACTATCGTGAGCGGCGGCGATACCAACATCGTCGGCGCCAACGTGAACGCCGATAAGGTTCTTGCTAACATCGGCGGGAATCTCAACGTTGCGAGCACCCAAGACTCCAGCCGCAGCACAGCTCACCAGGAAAGCTCTGGCGGCGGATTCAGCGCAAGCATGGGAGGCGTCAGCGGTAGCTTTAGCCATAGCAATGGCAACGCGAATGGCAACTATGCTGGCGTGAACGAGCAATCGGGTATCCAGGCCGGTGCAGGCGGCTTTGACATCAACGTCAAGGGCAACACGGACCTCAAGGGCGCGTACATCGCCAGTACGGCCACGCCTGACAAGAACCAACTGACCACGGGCACGCTCACCTTCTCGGACATTCAGAACCACTCGGACTACAGCGCGTCCAGCAGCGGCTTCAGCCTTGGTGGGTCCCTGGGCAATGGTGGAAATAACTACAAGACCACTGGTAACGAATCGGTGAAGAACAGCGGTGGCTTGACGCCGATGCTTAGCCAAAACGACAGTGGCAGTGAGAGTGCGACCACACGCAGCGCCGTCTCGCAGGGCACCATCACGATTACTGACCAGGCTAGCCAGAAGCAAGACCTAGCTAGCCTGAGCCGTGACACAACCAGCACGAATGGCAAGGTTGGCAAGACGCCTGACCTGCAGAACCTACTAAACAATCAGGCCGACATGATGGCCGCAGCGCAGGCGGCCGGTGAGGCCGTGGCAACTCGCATTGGTCAGTATGCAGACCAGAAGCGAGATGCCGCAAAGGATGCGGCGAAGCAAGCCGCCGCCGACAACAATCCGGAGTTGGCGGCGCAGTATTTGCAAGAGGCCAAGAACTGGGATGAAGGTGGGTGGAACCGCGTTGCTCTTCACACTGTTGCTGGCGGTGTGCTTGCGGGCCTCGGAGGAGGGAACGCTTTAGGTGGCGCCGCAGGCGCAGGAGCATCTGCCACGCTTGCGGGCAACCTCAATAGTGTCAGCAACGCGTTCCAAGGAACAACGGGGAACGCAGATGCCGACCGCCTGCTGGGCAACGTGGTGGCTAATGCATTGGCTGGTACTGCGGGGGCGCTGGTTGGCGGAAATTCCGGAGCCGTTGCGGGCTCAAACGTCGACCTATACAACCGTGATAGAGATTGCGGGACCGGCAATTGCCAAGGCGGCAACGGTACGGTCATGCAGCGGTTGATAGATGCTGTTGTGAACACCGTGACAGACCCGTTGGGTTCGGTGAACTACGCCTTGAGCGGGATTCTTCCGCCACCACCCGGCAGCAAGAAGACCGATCCCAACGATCTGCAAGCAATCAACGACGGTGGCAGTAAGAACTCGCCGTCGAACAAAGAGCTGCTCCTGCGAGGAATCGCAAACGGACTGGGAGCGATTGTTGCTATCGAAGGCGGTGGGCCGCAGGCCCCTGGTGCGTCGCCCGCGCTTGCAGGGGGGGGCACATCAGGCGCGGTGCCGCAAATTGGCGTTGGGGCGCCGGGGTATGTGCCGAGGAATGCGATCGCGGCGTCTGGCGGCGGCGATAGCGCAAGTCAGGTGGGTGACAAGGCTTCTGACACCTCGTCAGGCGGACAAAGCACCAAAGTTACTTCGCCAAATTCGTCGATGCGAGAGAACGCCAATGCCAGCGGCTCCTACGTCGACCCACTTACCGGAAAGGTAGTGCGAACAGATGAACGATTGGCAGCAGATCACATCGTTCCGCAGAAATGGATCAAGGACCAGCCGGGGTTCGATCAGTTGACGCCCGCACAGCAAAGTGCAATTCTGAACGACCCGGTAAACACGCAAGGGCTTCCGACCAGTTTCAACTCGTCCAAGGGAGCGCAGATGCCCGGTGATTGGCAGACATACAAGGGGCAACCGCTTGACCCCGGGTATATCCAAGATAGCGCTCGCCAAGCTGAAACGATCAGAAGCTATATCACGAACCGCATAAACTCCCTGAGGGGAAGTCGTTGAGATGATCGAATACCGAACCAACCTACGCCAGCGATACAACCACCCCAACATCGTCGTCGCAGTTGCCTCGGACTTGGGGATAGGGTTCGACTGGATTCTGTCTTATTTTGAAGGGGAAGTCGCTGCCGGAGTTGTTTTCAGCGACAACCAACTGGTGCAGATAGGCTGGATGATGGTGAAGCTGTGCCAGGACTCACGCGGCGATCTGGAGGTGTGGGAGCCAAGGTTCGATTCCGTACCGATCAATTGGACGCGAGGAGCCAGTACAACTATCCGTCACTTGATGCTTCAGCGAGAAACCTGTGCTCAACTGGGCGTTGATCCCGTGTTTCCTGCGCTGAATCAGTCCGGTGTTGTGTCGGCAGATTTCTTTAGCAGCGACAAGTTCTACATGGAGCGGGAGCTTGTCGACGTTGCCACGGATTCTGGATGGCTATTTAAGGACCCTGAGCCAGCGGGCGGAAAGCATTGTTCGCTATTCGAGATCGCAGTTGGCCGCTCCGAGGTGGTGGCATTCCTTGCATTGCCGGTTGGGACTTCCGTCTCCTACGACAAGTCAGGTATCGAAATTTCTCTCGGTGATCGGAGAGTTTCGTCGTCCACCAATGAATTTATCGCGAGGCTGGTTAAGTAGCCGGCAAAGGAAGCTGGCTCATTGAGGTAGCTATGGCAGGACCATCGTTTAGGCCAGACGAGTACGAGAAACTATCCAAGCTGCAAAGATGGATTTATCGAGTGTGCGTTTTATTTGGCTTGGCTGTTATTGGATTATTTCTAATCAAGGCCAGGTTTTTTTGAGGGAGAATTTGTAGAAAATATCTCACTTTTTCCATCTGATAATATCTTTAAACGGCGCACATATTGAGTGAAGACAAAGGGGTTTCTTGGCATATCATGGGGGCATCAATTGGTTCTTCTCCTCAAACGAAAAAGCAAAAAATCATCTGGTGGACATGTTTTGCAATTGGCATGATTTTCATCGCCTATGTGATTTTGAAGAATGTTTTTGGCTGGCAGTAGGCGGCGTGGCATGGAGGCGAATGACTGATGCTCAGTTGAGCCGCGCAGAGCTCTCTTGCAACGTTGAGACACCAACAAGGTGAATTGGCGAAAAGTGGTTGACCTTAGCAGCGTGGTGCTCGCTCCCTGGGTGTTGTTCATCGGAGGAGGAGCCTTTCGGTTGGTTGGAGTCCCTCTGACCGAGCGACACTTTGCCTACTTGGCCCTGGTGTGCACATTCCAGTCGCTGGCGTTTGCGCTTTGGTTCGGGTTCCTTCAATGGAAGACGCAGAAGCGCAAACGAGAATCTAAGTGAACCCATTCGCATGCCTTGACCGAGCAGTAGAGCATCCAGGCTGGAAAGGCATTGCTTTTCGCTTGACCTGCTGTTTGGTCGTCATGGGTGCCACCTATTGGCTTCGTGATTGGATGCTGTGGCTCAACGCGAACGTGCTCCACAGCGATAGCGTCGTTCCGAGTGAGGCAAAGCATCACGGTGTTGTCGTTGTCATGACACTCGTTGGGGCGATTTGGCTGGCACTGGAACTTATTCACGCAGTCCGGCTGCTTCGCCGTCAGTACCAACATAAGAAAGGCAGCCCGGAATGAGAGCCGGTTGGTTGCTCATCAAAGCGGTTCTCTCTCCTTGGCTGCTATTGGCTGGATTGGCTTTCTTTCGCGCCTTGGGATTTGCTCTAACTACCAAACACTTTGTGGCGTTGGCCTATTTCTGCCTGTTCTGGTCAATGGTCATCGCCGCATATCTAAGTGTCCTGTCCTTCGTGAGAAGCCGTGAAGACCAAAAAGATAAGAGAGGGGTTGGAAGGTGAAGTTTTCGCTGTCTAACGCACCGTCCGCAGTGGGGCACGGAGCGGAAAATCAGGTTGGGAACAACCTACACGGCCCACGCAGCGCAAGAATTGCGGTCGTGGGTGCCGTACTCGTCGCGACCACGACGCTTTCCGGCTGTGGTTGGTTCATCTTTGGCAAGTACGAAGCGCCTGCACTGCCGACGGAACAAACCACGCGTGTCACATTCCAGAACGACTACAGTTCCACGGCGCACTTGCTGATTGCAGAGACGCCGGGCAACTGTGAATCAGCTGACAAACGTATCGGATGGCAGCCAAATGGAATGATGCCGTACCGGGAGGCTGCGACCTTTGCGGTGCCACGCGGCGAGCCGGTCCGCATTGACATCTACGACCAAGGGGAAAACGGCGCCACGTGGTGGCATTGTTTTGTGCCGAACGTCTACACCTTTGACCGCGCTGAGGTCACGCTGCGTTTCGTGCGCGCACCTGGTGGTTGCAAGGTTGAGATGAGCGATGCTGGCGGGGAACCGATTACGCAGAAAGTCGAGAAGTTCGACAAGGAAAAGTGCTTCCCCACGCAGCAGCCCATCTCCAGCCGCACTAACTGAGCCGTAACCCTCTAACAATTCCAAATCATGTTGTCTGTCGTTTCCCGCGCGGCCGCGCTCTACGTCGGCACGCTTAGCTCGCTCGCACTCGCGCAAGTCGCGCCTGCACCCATCACCGGCCCTGGTCCCGAAGTCCAGCGCTTGCAAGAGCAGCAGGCCGAGCAAGCGCGTGAGCGTGCCAATGCACGCCCAGACGTTTTCACGCCACCGGCACCAGCACAGGCTATCTCCCTATCAGCGCTGCCGAAGGAGACGCCATGTTTCCAGATTGAGGGCATCGTGCTGGAGGACAACGTCTTCTCGTGGTTGCCGGACCTGCTCAAGCCCGTCAACGGCCAATGTGTTGGCAAGCAGGGGTTGGAGGCTATTGAGCTGCAGGCAAACAATGCCCTGATTGAGCGCGGCTATGTCACCTCGCGGGTGCTTATCCCGAAGCAGAACTTGGCCAGCGGTACGTTGCTGCTCAAAGTGCTGCCGGGGCGCATTGGGGCTATTCGCAATGCTTCGGACGACAACATCGGTTGGGCACACATGGTGTTGCTCGCTGGTCCAGGAGACTTGCTGAACCAGCGTGATTTGGACCAAGCGCTAGAGAGCATCCGTCGCCTGCCGGGCCAGTCGCAGACGAGCTTCGACATCGTTCCTGGTGAGCGCGTCGGCGAATCAGACATCGTGCTCAAGCCGGGCACGGATAAGCGCTGGCACGCGTCGCTGTCGGCGGACAACACGGGCCTGAAGTCGACCGGCAAGTATCAGATGAGCGGTTCGCTGGTCATCGACTCGCCGCTGCATCTCTACGACCAGTTGTCGATTTCCGCGTCTTCCAATACGGACCGAGGCTCGACAGCTGCGGGCACGCGCTCCTACTCCATCAACTGGAGCGTGCCGATTGGCTATGCCACGCTCTTCGTCGGTGCCAATCGCTCGCGCTACAACCAAACGGTGGCGGGGTTCGAAGAGCCCATCGTCTACAGCGGCAATAGCTCAGAGGTGAATGCCGGCATCAGCGGTGTGCTGCACCGCGACGCGACGTCGCGCACCGGCGCACAGTTCAAGGTCTTCCGCAAAATCAACCGAAACTACCTGGAAGACACTGAGATTGCTGTCCAGCGTCGCGACGTGGTGGGCTACGAGGCCTCGATGTCGCATCGCCACTACCTCGGGCCGGTTGTGCTTGATGGTGGCTTCGCGTGGCGAGAGACGCTGCCTGACCACTCGAATGTGCCGGGCGTGGTGGTCGGTGACCCTGGCTATGGCGGGCGCTCACAAGTTGAGACCGCCAACGCGAGCCTGTATTGGCCGTTCAGAGTGGCCAGCCAGGTGTTCGAGTACACGAGCAACTGGTCTATCCAGCACGCTCGCACGCGCGTGCTACCCAGCGATTACTTCACCATCGGCAACCGCTATACCGTGCGCGGTTTCGACGGCCAATTGACGCTTGCGGCTGAGGATGGGTGGTTCTGGCGTAACGAACTGGCTTGGCGTGTAGCGGGTCAAGCCGTCTATGTCGGTGTCGATATGGGCAAGGTGCACGGCCCCAGCGCTGAATTCCTGCTTGGCGACAAGTTGGTGGGAGCCGTGGTCGGGGTGCGTGGACGCGTGCCGTCCGGGCCTTACATGGCGTTCAACTACGACGTGTCGTTCGGCTGGCCGCTGTACAAGCCGGCGGGCTTCCGGAGTCAGCAACCGGCGGTCATGGCGCAGGTGGGCGTGGAGTTCTAGTCGGCCTGCCTATGCCTCCCAATACCAAGCTGTCTTGAGGACTCTGGAAGAGGTTTCGTCTCTCCGTGTGCCGTTACGCGATTCGTGGCCGGAAAATAAACCATAAGCTGGCCACAACACCGGGATTTCTTTCCACGTGCGGATAGCGAGATAAAGCATAAGTTGTCCTATCGGCGCGGAATAAAGCATAACGTGTCCAAAAGAAAATCTCCTCGCGCAACGGCATACTATTTTCGGTCGCCTGACCACCGCGCATTGCTCTAGCATGGGGGCGTATGGACGGGTTGCGTCGGGGCGGGGCCGAATTGTGTCCTGGATTTCCAACAGCGCCATCGGCCAATCTCCTGTGGGAGGCGGGGCGACGCGCAAGGTATCCGACCCAGTACCCTGCGTCAGCGCGGCGATGTCCGCATACTGCGGAGAGGAAAAATGCCTCAGCGATTGCACGATATTGTTGGCCGGTTGTACAGGCCGCCGGCTGACGGCATACGGCAAGTGTTCGCGCTATCGCGGGCAGATGCCGAGAGGTTGCCTGCATTGCCGTCGATTGCAATCATCTCTGTTACAGCGCCCGAGCGTCCTCCGGCCAATATCAGCGGCTTCGCTCACATGCTGCGGTTGCGCTTCGCTGACGTCGATTTCCTAAAGCCAGACCTATCTGCGCGAGCGAAAGAAAAGCTTCCACACGCGTTCACCGCTGAGCAAGGTTCTGCCATTCGCGGGTTTGTAGAGGCACTGCCGGACGAAATATCGTCCGTCGTTGTGCACTGCGAAGGCGGATACTCGCGCTCGGCCGCTATCACGTTAGCACTACACAAGCTTTACGGGTACCACGTAGAGCTCCAGCATCTCACGCAGGCTAACCCTTCCATCATTCGCATGCTGACGGGCGATGTCCGAGGACACCATGAGTGGAAGAATGTGCGCCGCTGATGTGTATCAACGCTACTGTTTTGTCGAAACAGCGGCACGCGCATACGGGAGAGCATGATGGCCTCTGAAAATCAAGTCGACCTAGAAATTGCCCTTCGCAAGTTGCATGAACTCGGGCTGGCCGATGGCGACCTTGGTTACGAATATTGGCACCGAGTGGCTCAGTTGCTCAAGCGGGCGGCCAGCATGGAGTCTGAGATTGAGACACTCTCACAAGAGCTCGAAAAGTGCCGTGCGAGGCGGGGCACGTAACAGGACAATGGCCAGCTTCCGCGTGGGGGGCGCGCCGTTAGCCTGACTTCGCTGACCCAATAGATAGGTCGGGCGCAACAGTACACAAGCGCAACGTTGAGCGAACGCGCAGCAAGCTCTACTGTTTGAAGCTTTTCGTACTAAAGATTTCCATCGAACTGCCGCTAAATCGGTATTGCACCCTAGCGGACCGAAAATGGACGTTTTCGACGATTTTCATAAGTACAACGACCCGCAAAACCCCAACAATAACGTCTGTCTTCAGTTGCGGGCGGCGGAGGTTGAGCTCCGTATGCACAAACGCATAAGCAAAAGGAACGATTGGTTCGGATTTGCAGCCGGCCTCATCATGCTTTTCTTTGCTGGTGCGCCGCTTGAGCTGGTTTGGAAATTCGGACTTGGGGAAAAGATAGGTAACCGAGCCCTCTTTTTCTGCTGCGCTGGCGTAGCCCTTGGCCTGTTCCTCCTGACCTCGCCTATTAGGCATCGAGGAAGGCAGCGCGGTTTCGACAGTCAGCTAGCCGCGATAGAAGAGAAGCTCGTTGCTCTAAACTGTCCTTGCGCGTCGCAGAAGCTAGACGGGACGTCGGGCAAATAAGCATAGGAACGACGCGACCAGGGCAGCTCCGCATCTCGCGTGCGCGCCTGTCTGAATGCCTGCAGTGACAACTGCCTAGAACGCTGGACATGATGCTAGTGGCTGTCAGGCGAACCTGCCTCGCATGAAGTTATTGAGACGAGTTTCGGCCTTATGCGTGAGTCGTAGAAAAGCCGCTGCGCACATACAGCGGCTTTTCGGTGTCAGAACTGCGTTGCGTTCTACGGGCAATCTTTATTTAATCAGGAACCGGTCAAAGTTCTTGCCGGCAATCCATGCTGGCGCTCGACCTCGACCTGTCCAAGTTGCTCCGGTCTTCGGGTCAATGTACTTCGGCGGAACGGTTCCTCCCTTGCGCTTCTTTGCCTTGGTTGCGAGCCCGAGGTCTTCTGCTGTCAAACCGTACTCGAGCACGATTTGACACACCTGCGCTATAGCCGTTTCAACTTCTGCCGCACGGGCGGCCTCGAGTTGCTCTTCCAACTTGGCTTTCTGAGCGAGCAGGTCTTTGTATGTCGCCATGGTTTTCCTCTGGGTGGTGTGGAATGCGAAGGATAGCGGAATAACGCGGGCAAGAATGATGGCCGTCGCAATGTTTCGGGCACGTGGCTCGCGTCCCTACTGAAGTTATGGGCTGCTCCGGCCCAACCATCTTTCGATAAGAGACGTCGCGCAAATCGTTAAAATTCCACACAAGAGCGCGATACGAAAATCCAGAAGATGGGCTACGGTACGCGACTATCAAAAAATGTGGGTGTCAGAAAAGGATTCCCTATGGCCTTGGCGAAGCTCGCGAGCGCTTTTCTCGCACGTCCGGTCCTATTCATCATCGCATGCGTGGCGGCCGCAATGACCGTAGTTGGCGTCGTGACGTTTGCGCTGTACGAAATGCGGGTCGACGCCCTGGAGCGTGCCCGCGACACGGCTGACAATCTCGCCTTGATTCTGCAGCGTGACATCGAGCGCAATCTGGAGATTTACGAACTCTCGATGGAGGCGGTCGTCGACGGTGTGAAGGACCCTGACGTGCTCCGGCTGCCACCCAAAGTCCAGCAGCAAGTTCTCTTCGACAGGTCGAGCAATGCGAAGGATATGGGTTCGTTGCTGGTGACCGACGCAGCAGGCGACATCGTTATCGATTCCCGGTCGGTGCCGCCCAGAAAGGTCAATCTCGCTGACCGGGACTATTTCCGGATTCACCAGCAGGAGGCGCCCTACATGGGCGTGTATATCAGCCAGCCTTTCTCGCCGCGCACCACCGGCGCAGACCTGTCCATTGGACTCAGTCAACGTCTGGATGATGCACAAGGACAGTTCGCAGGCATTGTTGTGGGGACAATGCGGCTCAATTATTTCCACCGCTTATTTGATGGACTGTCTATGGGCGAGCGTGATTCCATCACGCTGCTGCGAACCGATGGAACGGTTCTCATGCGGCGCCCCTATCATAGCGAAGACGTCGGACGTAACATTGCAAGCGCAGCATCCTTCAAGCCGCTCCTCCAGGCCGATGGGGGCAGCTATCTGGGCACTGCCGCATTAGACGGCACGGAGCGCCTTTACAGCTTCAAGCATATTGGGAAGTACCAACTGATAGTCGTGTTGGGGCTGGCAACAGATGACATCTACGCAGAATGGAGACGGCGGTCCTGGGCCATTGGCGGTGTCATGGGTGCTCTCACTTTGGTCTTCGTCTGGATGACGTTTGCGCTTGCAACGCAGTTCCACCGACGGCTTGAGATGGAGCAGCAACTCCAATTGCTAGCAGACACCGATAGTCTGACTGGTCTCGGCACACGCCGGGCCCTGGATGCCGCCCTTGACGTGGAATTGCGACGTGCAAAGCGCAACAAGCAAGGGCTTGCGGTCTTGATGGCAGACGTCGACAACTTCAAGGCTTTCAACGACCACTATGGGCACATTGCCGGCGATGCAGCGCTATGCGTTGTTGCGCGCTGCATCGCAGAGAGCATCCGCCGTCCTGGGGACTTCGCCGGCCGCTACGGTGGGGAGGAGTTCTGTGTGCTGCTGCCGAATACGGACCTTGCAGGAGGCGTCCGCATAGCGGAGAAGATTCGGCAGGCGGTCGTCGCAGCCAACCAGCTTCACATTGGCACCCCGAGCGGGCACCTGACCGTAAGCATTGGCGTGGCTGCCTATGACAACGATACGAGCTTGGGCACCGCCGAGGAGCAGTTGGTCCACAAAGCCGACCAGCGGTTGTATGAGGCCAAGGCTGCTGGCCGCGATATGGTCATGCCGCAGAACTTACATTTGCGAACTGAGACGTAGCTGGGTGTCCACACGGCACCACTCTGAGACAAATGGTGGCGGTAGTTGACCTGTGGTGCCCTATTGCACACAGTGCAGTCGTATTCGATTATTAGGAGCAACTTGATAACTGGTCGTCCGCCCTAGGGGGAAGTCATGGGGTTTTACATTCGCCAAAGCGTCAGAGTGGGTCCGCTCCGATTCAACTTTTCGAAATCAGGGGTCGGCGTATCAGCCGGTGTAAAAGGCCTCAGGGTCGGAACTGGGCCACGCGGCAACTACATTCATATGGGCGGCGGCGGGCTGTACTACAGAACGACCTTCCCAAAAGGCGGTAGCAGAACACCCGCGCGGGCTCAGCCGTCCTACGTACCAAATCATTCCCACCCACAGCACGAAGCCAATGCGGGAACCGTGGGCCCAATGGAGGAAATTCAGAGCGCTGCCGTGCAGCAATTGGTAGACACGACCTCCGCTGACGTCCTTGCCCAAATCGAACGAAAAAGACGCATTCCAAACTATTGGACGGTCGTCGCACTTGCCTCCGTCATCCTGTTCTTCATGGCGATGAGTAACGGCGTACAAGGTGTCGCCTTGGCGTTGCTGGCCATCCTACTGGTTATGGTCGTCGGTGCCGTGCTCTATTTCAATAAGGTGAGCAAGACTATCGTCTTCTTCTATGACCTAGAGGAGCCAGCTCGCTCGGCGTACGAGGCACTGACAAGGGCCTTCGAGCCCGTATTCCAGGCGAGTAGAAAGTGGCGAATAAATTCGAAGGGTGATGTCCTCAATCGGAAGTACCATGCCGGGGCAGGTCAAGTCGTTTCCAGAAGTGCCTTGACCACTACCGAACATGGCGCCAGCTTCATTAAGACGAATATTCCTGTCCCGTCGTTAGAGGGGAAGCACTTGCAACTCTACTTTTACCCAGACCGAGTTTTGGTCTTCGACGGCCAAAGGGTCGGCGCAATCAATTATTCAGAGCTGCGTGTGGAAACAGCAGTAAGCCGCTTCATTGAAGAAGAAGGCGTTCCCCGCGATAGCCGCGTTGTGGACACCACATGGAAGTACGTGAACAAGAACGGGGGCCCAGACCGCCGGTTCAAGAACAACACGGAAATTCCTGTTGTCGAGTACGAAAAGATTCACTTCTCAAGTGCTTCGGGCCTGAACGAACTCTTTCAGGTTAGCCGTATCGGTGCTGCATATGGAATCGCAAGCGCCATCCGGGCGATGGCTCGGCACAGCAGCAGTCCATAGCCGTCGCTACCTGCTGACGGTCGCCGCCTGCATCATCGTGATTGCCCTAGCGTACTATACCTGTGCCTACTTGTCGGCTTGAGTGGGCAGCCAGGTGGGTCGCGTTGACACACGCACACGTACATGCAGGCCCGAGTCCATCTCGGTAGAGACGTGCGCATTCCTCCGGCTCCAGTTCTTCGTCTCAGTCGCGCATGAGCCTTGCCTCCGTACGCCGGGAAGGCTTGAGAACTCAAAAGTCGAGCATGGACACCGGCGAGCCGCTTCGAGATTCCGGCAAGATGCTAAGCGGCCCTATGCCGATGAATGTTCTCCCAGACACGCGCGGCTCTCGGCTCCACAACATCCCATGCGCCTTGAGCTATACTCACTTGCAGGCCCCGTTGCCGTGTCGCAACCTAGCAACAGGATGGCGCTGTGTCTCGCCTCTGCACAGCATGTAGCCCGTCCGCTACTATTGACAGCGGCCGCACATCTATGCATCAATAGCGGGTTTCTTCAAATTACTGCCCATCGGAGGTTGACATGGCAAACGTCGCGGAAAATATCAAGTTCCAAAATGCGGCTGGCGGCGTGAACTTTGATGGCCTTCTGGCCGGAGTTCGTGCGCTTAAGCCGAAGTGCGCTGAGTGCGGGATTCCGTTGCAAGAATCGATTACCGGTGTGCGCTTTCGCGAAACGGACGAAGGCACAACTGAGAAGCTTTGCCGCGCCTGCGCCGTAACCGAAATCGGCGAAGAGCTGGTTACGACGCTGCCGCGATAACTCCGCACGCACAAACAGCTGGGTAGCTTTGCTACCCAGCTTTTTTTTTGAACATGAAAAAGATATTCATCGAGGACCAGCGCGTCGACTCGTTCTTGGCTGACCTGCGTAACCAGCTGGAGAAAGCAGTCCTGAGTGACGCCAAGGTGCCCATCGAGACGCTGTTCGTGGTCGGCGTGGGGGAGTCGGGCACTCAGATGGCGCAGCGCCTAATCAAGCAATTGAAGGCCACGCCCATCTCAGATTTCAATAACCAGCACATCATGTTCGTCTCCGTTCAAAAGGACGAACAGAAGAGCGGGCAAATCATCGCTGTCATCGATGAAGGCGTGCAGTACACCCTTGATGAAGTATGGCCCCCGGCTGACAACGGCCAACTATCCCGCAGCGTTGCCTTCCTCGTTATCGACGGCGTTTGCCGAAGCGGCCATACGCTGACGTCCGTATACGCCCACCTCCGCAAATTTTCCGCACGCGTGTGGACCTACGCGGTCGCCGTCAACGCAGACTCAGCTTTCATCCCCACCTGGTACGGGTGCCTCTATGAGGGCGGCGAGTACGTAATGCTGGTACGCGACGGGATTACGCCAAACACCGCGTTGTCACACTACTCGACCCAGGGCTCTGGCCCTGGTAGTGGGTCCCCGGCTCTTGTCCTTCGTCCGCCGCTTGAGGGTGACCCCGAGTTCAACGTCGGCGAGTCGGCAACGAGCATTGCCCGTTATAAGAGCGAAGACCGCTACTTCGACGCAACCACGCGCGCCAAACACATCATGGTGCTCGAGTGGAATTCCGTCCCCGTTGGTTTTGTCGCGTATCACATTGAAGACGAGACGCTCTGGATTCACCATATCGTCAGTTGCCAATCGCGCTCGGAACCCGGCGTCGGCACGGCTCTCTATAACCACGTCGAGAACTACGCGAAACTCAGGGGCTGCGAGAACATCTCCCTCTGGGCAATCGAGGACAAGGTCAATTGGTACAAGAAACGCGGATTCGCTGAGTACAACTCGTCGCGCTCCATCACTATCGGCACGAAAGACAAACCAGAAAAATACTTCCTCATGACTAATCGCCTCGTCGGCGATATGGGGCACTACCGCGTCTGACCTGCGCGCTCACAAAGCGTATCTTCAGTAGGGCTCGTTGCGTTTTATCGCTCCGCGCCCGAAAAAATGGCTCCCGGTAGGGAGCCATTCTCTGCCCCACAAGCTCGGCTTCGACAGCGCAATTCTCCGCGACTTGCTTTGCTGGAAGTATTACTTTCCGGATGTCTGTTGACGGTTACGGGGCCAGGACTTACTCCTATCGTAGGGGTACCAATTCGAGCATCTTTCCCGACACCGCTGCACTGGCTATGATGGCAGTCCAATATGTCAGGAGGGGAGTGCAATGTCCGAGAACGAGTTTGCTTTACAGGTGCCATTCGGCACTGATAGCTTCGCTGATAATCCGGAACCGCGTTGTCCATGCCTGCTGCTGCTTGATACGTCCGCCTCCATGGCCGGCTCCGCCATTACGGAACTGAATGCTGGAGTTGTTGCTTTCAAAGACGAGTTGGCCGCAGATTCACTGGCAATGAAGCGCGTGGAAATTGCAGTCGTGACTTTTGGTCCGACCCAAGTCCGCAATACTTTCCAGACCGCGCCGAACTTCATCCCGCCTCATCTGGAGGCCACGGGAGACACGCCCATGGGCTCGGCCATCCGACAGGGCCTTGAGCTGCTGCGTCAACGGAAGGACGAGTATCGAGCAAACGGCATCTCGTTCTATCGTCCCTGGGTGTTTCTTATCACCGATGGCGGCCCGACAGATGAATGGCAATCCGCTGCAGCACTTGTCCGTGAAGGAGAGGCATCGAAGTCGTTCGCATTCTTCGCCGTAGCGGTCGATGGTGCGAACATGGACGTGCTGAAACAGATTTCCGTTCGAGAGCCGCTCAAACTCAACGGACTCAAATTCCGAGAGCTATTCCAATGGCTTTCGAACTCGATGAAGTCCGTATCGCAGTCCACGGTGGGAACCGCGGTCACGCTTCCAGCCCGCACTGGCTGGGAGGTGGTGTGACTTGGCGAGTCATCAACGCCAGTGCAATCGGCACCTCTCATCTGGCTGGCGGCCACCCCTGCCAAGACACGTGCTTTGTCGACAGCCTGAAGGCTCCCGATGGTGCCGAGTACTTGGTGTGCCTAGTATCGGACGGTGCCGGCAGCGCACGGTACGCTGAGCAGGGCTCTGACCTTGCTTGCACTACCGCGATGGCCTGCATTGAGGCAACCGTTGCGCGCGGTGTAGGCGTGTGTGACTCTGATGTCGGCGACTGGGTGGCCGGTGTGCAGGCAGCTGTCCAAAAGGCGGCAGACGCAGTGGGCGCGACGGCTCGTGATTACGCGTGCACACTGCTTGGTGCCATTGTTGGCCAGGGTAGCGCATTGTTCTTTCAAGTGGGCGACGGCGCCATCGTTGTCACGAGCCCCGCCGTCCAAGGAGTCGTCTTCTGGCCAGACGCAGGCCCCTACGCAAACATGACCCACTTCGTGACGGATGACGATGCGTTGGAGAACCTTACTATCGCAAGTGCGCACGTGGACGTTGAAGAGATTGCCTTGTTTAGCGATGGGCTGCAGCGTTTAGCTTTGGCCTTTGAAACGAAACTCCCGCATCAACCATTCTTCGAACCAATGTTTAGCGTGCTCCGCCGCACGCAGTCGAGCGAGTGTGAGGGCCTTAGCACACAGCTCGGGCAGTTCCTCAACAGCCCCCAGGTCAATGAGCGAACGGACGATGACAAGACTTTGATATTGGCCACCCGTAGGACTGTCTGATGGAGCTATTTGACGGGCAAGGCCAGCGCATCGCGTTGGGAAAAGAGTTGGGCCGGGGCGGCGAAGGCACGGTATTCGAAGTGCCTGGGATTGGCACAGAAATCGTCGCCAAGGTCTATCACGAGGCGCTATCCCAGGACAAGCAGGCGAAGCTACGGACCATGGTGGCCCGCGTCGACGACAAGCTCAAGGCGGTCGCTGCGTGGCCGCTGCAGACCTTGCACCCTAAAGCGGGTGGCCCTATTCGCGGCTTCCTTATGCCGAAGGCTCAGTTTGCGGAGCCGCTACACCACCTCTACGGACCAGGTCATCGCAAGCAACGGTTTCCCAACGCTGACTGGGCCTTCCTTGTGCACACCGCGCGCAACGTTGCAGCGGCATTCACGACTGTCCATGGTTCAGGTTGTGTTATCGGCGACATCAACCCGAACTCGGTGTTCGTAGGCCGTAACTCTCTTGCACGCCTTATCGACTGCGACTCCTTCCAAATTCCGAACGGTAACTCGCCATTCCTGTGCGAGGTCGGCGTGCCAAACTTTACAGCGCCGGAGTTGCAGGGACGGTCCAGCTTCCGAGACGTGCTCCGCACGGCCAATCACGACAACTTTGGCTTAGCGTTGTTGGTATTCCACCTTCTGCTCATGGGGCGACATCCGTACTCCGGTCGCTACACAGGCAGTGGGGATATGCCACAGGAGCGCGCCATTCAGGAGTTCCGGTATGCGTTTACAGCGCCTGCCGGTAGCCGTGGGTTGTTACCTCCCCCTAACACTGTCGGACCGGAAATACTGCCACCCGAGATGGCGGCAATGTTCGAGCAAGCATTCACGGAGGTCGGTGCGAAATCCGGGCGACCCACTGCCGCCAACTGGGTGGCAGCCCTAGACGGCGTGAAATCCCAGCTTCGCGCTTGTACCGCGGATAGCGCCCACAAGTATTACGGCGGCCACTCTGGTTGCCCGTGGTGCGAAATCGAACAGCGCGCCAACATCATCTTCTTCGTAGGCCTTATCACCACGCCGGGAGCCAATGCGTCGACATTCGACCTTAGTCGCGTTTGGGCCGCCATCCTGGCGGTGCAAACACCTGGCACTGCGCCAACCCCGGCCGTCGTTGCACCAACCGGGCTAGTGCCAAAGCCTCTGCCGCCCGAAGTGCGAGAGGCACGTACGTGGCAAATCATTCGCCGCGTTGTCGCGGTACTCATCTTCGTAGGCTGCGTGGCGGTCAGCCCATCGATGGCCTTCCTTTCCTTGTTCTTATGCGGCTGGCTCTTCCTTTGGAAGAGCAATGTTGGTCCAGAGCTCAGTCGAAGAAAGGACACGCTGAAAACAGCAAAACAAGTTGCGACAGCGGCATGGGCTCAGTGGGCGGAGATTGCGACCGACAAGGCGTTTCAAGACAAGATAGACCTGCTTAGGAAAGCGCGGCAGGAGTATGAGGAGCTTTCCAACAAATTTGCCGCGGACAAGGTCCAACTACAGAAAAATGCGCGTGAACTGCAACTCCGCCGGTTCCTGGAGCAATTTTTTATCTCGGACTACGACATCCCGGGGGTTGGACCGACGCGCAAGTCGACCTTGGCGTCTTTCGGCATCGAAACAGCGGCGGATGTGTCGTACCACCAAGTGCGTGCCATCAAAGGGTTCGGTGAGCGGTTGACGGGCGAACTGATGAATTGGCGCAAACGCATTGAGAGCCGCTTCGTATTTGACCCAAGCAGGGGCATTGACCCAGCAGACTTGGGACGGCTGCAACAACGCTACACTCAGCTCAAGCGGCAACTCGAATCCCAACTTACCGCTGGGCCTGAACTGCTCAAACGCGAGCGACTGCGCATTGAGCAAGAGCGCAATCTAATGCGTGAGGTAGTGAGCAACGCAAACTTGCAGGTAGCTCAAGCCGAAGCGGATTATCGCGCTATCGCGTAGGGCGGACGGCCGGCGTAACGCAGTGCCATCACTCGGAGACGGTGACGCTCTGGGCCGTCCCTTTGTTGGTCAGCGTGCCATCACACAGTTCAACATCCTGCCCGCGCTGCCAGGTGGCCAACTTTGGTTTGTCCGCGACTTGAACGGGTACCAGCTTGGTGTAATCCGATAGGTAGATGTAGTTTCCCTGCCGGTCCACAGCGCCAACCCAGAATGATGCACACCGCGGTGCTTTCGGAGACTTGGCTACTGCCGCCAATGGTGGCGTAGTGTGTTGCTGTGGCGCTAACTGAGTTGACTCGGCAGTCGGTTGAGCGGCCCGTAGCGCGGCGGCCGCGTTCGCAGCCTGCTGCGCATCCTGTGCCAACCAATCCTTACGGCAGGTGAACTGGCCGTATGAGCTCGCACAAACGCGTCGATTTTCCTGGTGCTCCGCCTCCCTAACCGCGTTCGCTTGGTCCGGGGTCAAATCTTGATGCCTGCATAGTGCGATGTACCGGCCTTGCAAGCACACGCGTAAGTTTTCTTCACGTTCCGCCCGGTCAACTTCGATACGTTGCATTGGTGTGAGCCGACGGTGGTCGCAAAGTGCCAGATACTTTCCCTGAATGCAGGTAGCATAGTTTGCACGTCGTTCCGCCTCGTCGACGGCCGCGGCCTGGTCGGCGGTTAGGTCCTCATGCCGGCAAAGAGCGGGATAGCGCCCATCAAGGCATTTGGCGTAGTTCTGTATCAGCTCCGCGCGGCGCGCAGCATCCAGTTGTTCGGGACTAAGCTGTTCGTGCCTGCATAGCGAGGGATACTTGCCCGAGAGGCAGGTCGCAAGATTGTGGTCGGTTTGTGCGGATGCTGCATTCGACCAAAACGCGAACGCTATAGTCATGCAGCAAAGCACGCGTACGAAGGTCCTCATGGCGCCCCTCCCGGAGCACTCTGAGCCGGAACAGCGGCATCACTCGCGGACTGAGCGGGGTCCGGGTCCGAGCCCTCCTGCACGTACGCCTTGCCGTTGAATTTCATGACTCTGGTTTCACTGGTCGGCAAAGCGATGCCATCGGGACCGCGCTTGATGCCCACCGTGGTCAACTCCACCGGAAAATAGGTGCTACCTCCTCGGACGAACCGCACCTTCACGTCATACTTCTCGCATGCCGCTTTCTTTTCCTGGCAGAAAAACGCTCCTGTCGAATCGGCGCCCGTGTCAAATTGGCCCAACCGGCGAAGCCCTTTTCCTTCAATGCCGAAGATTTCGACCGCACTACCGTACTCGCCTTGGCCAGCCCAAGAGTGGCGAAAGACCAAGCCAGGCCGCTTCTTTCCTACTTCGACAAGCACGATGCTGGATAGGTCGTAGGTACCCCACGAGCCCATCATTCCAAGGTCTTGGATTGGTCCCGCGAGGACTTCTTCGCCTGTCTTCGAGTGAGACGTGATTAGCGCCGACACAGCCACTGCACATGCGTGACAGTCGTACTGCTCGTTCTGGATTGGGACGGCCTGTAGCAGGTACAGGGTGCGCGAGCCATAAGGGATTGGTATCTTGGCCGCCACGGTGCTCTTAAAGAGGCCACTATCCACGGCGGGCAAGCTATTCCCCTTGGGAAAGCGAAAAGAAGCGGCAGCACGTGTTGCCGCGCCTGTAGCTGCATCCAAATCTTTGAGGGCTTTGGCCCCCGTCAGGAAGCCAAAGGGTCTGGGCTCTGCCGCTGGTGTGCTTGTGGCCACGACCGGAGCATTCTTGCTTGGCACCACAATGGACTCGTCGCGCGGTTTGCTGGGCTCTCGCGCTGCGAAAAAGGCTAGCAACCCCAAGATTCCCACAATGCCAACAATGACCGGCAGATTGCTAAAGTTAAAGCCTATCGGGCCTGCACCAGCCGGTGCCTGACTATGAGCTCCGTGCGTACTGGTATCGAACAATCCGGCAACCGCATCCGCTATCGACGCAGGGCACCGATGCGATACGAGTCTGCTGTGAACCTGCGCGGCGGTGCTGCCTTGTCCCCGCAACTCTACTGCCCACTCGACCATGCTTCGTGCGAAGGTGTCCTCTGGGTCAATGTTGTTCGCTGGAGCGCTCTGGTAGCGGCTGGGCCCAGTCGAACGTCTGCGCAAATCGTATGCGTTGCGAGCGGTGTCATTGCCGAGGACAGCGTAGGCCTGTGCCAGCTTTGAGAACTGGTAAGAGGCGCTGTTGTCATGCACTGGATGCACTTGTGCAGCAGCTTGGCGGTAAGCAGACTTGATTTCGGCAGCTGACGCGTTTTCCCGTACGCCCAACACGCCGTAGTAGTTGTCCGTCATGCGCCTTTTTCCTCATGCCTTCATGTCGTGGCAATGTTGTTTTTGTTCTCCGCGGAAGCCCTACCGGCTCGAGCCACGGCGGGGGCGAGCAGTTGCTTTCGCCCCGGTGCCAGTTAGGGTGTCTTTCCCTTATCGCTCGAAGGCGTTGTCGGAGCATTCCGCCTAAGAAGGGTGAAGCCGTAGCACCCAGCCGTCAAATGCCAAGCCGCTCCGAAAGGCGATGGCGGCAACTGGTGGTAGAAGTTGGAAACACCGTACAGCGAGAAAGCCAGGAAGAGCAATCCCGCAAAAAGCATTGCTTGGTCTTCGAAGATGCGAACGTCCACGTACACAATGCAGCTATCAACGATGTAGACCAGGATTGCAGCGGACAAACACATCAAAAGAAACCAGCCGAGCCAATTCGACATGGAGTTCGGCTGATGGAAGCTGGACAACGGATGGTCAATCATCATGGCGATGGCGCAAAGTGGAATCAACAAAACAAAGGCCATTTTGTCCAGGCTTTTGAACATGCTGAATGAGAACATATGAGCTCCGTATGAGGGCTGTCATTGCACTTCAGTCTGAGGCATGTGCATCCATGCGCTAGAGGTCGGGAGTGTCATGCTGGTCGCAATCTTGTCGCCTGACGCTGCGCGACGTGCTTAGGGGTTGCCGTTTCAAGAGCAAATCGTGCGAAGCATCCTAAACGCTGCGACGCAAGCGCCTGCTGCGAATTACCTCAAACCGCCGGAAAGAAATCTCGGATGTCGCCATACACCCCGCTTGTGTGTAGCCGAGTGACTTCGCGGTAAGCCTCTTTCGCGGCGCCGAAGGAAACCATTGGCATGTTTGCCAAGTGCGCTCTCTCAGGCGCACACCAATACGCGTCCAGATTGAAGGACAAATGGTGCCGGCACACAAAAGGGCGGACTGAATATATTGAACAAGCGCCATCTGCCAGGAATGGACAGGGCGCTCCTGTGAACTTCCCCTCAGGATGTCGAACCGGCGCTGGCAGTCGTGTGTATCGTCGGCCCGTTTGTGCTTCGATAATCTGTGCCTCCGTCTCTGTGATGCTGATGTTGATATGGCAACAGGCACTGCAACCACGTTCACAAGCTACGAATGGACCAGCCGCGTCGACAAGCTTGTCGACTAAGGCGTACACCTTGCGCAGTTTGGAACGAGCCCCGCTGTTCATCAAGCCGACCGTCCGTGCAATCGCGTCCTCCTCTTGAAGCAATTCTGGAGAAACGCTGGCCATGAACAGGTCTTGCTGTTGCAGCGCCTCGGCGTACGCCTGCTCCGCATTGGTCGACCCGATAGCATCCTTCTTAGTCATAGGTTCCTGCCCCCTCAGTGGTTATTGCTCCGCCTTTTCATGAACACGGTACGGTGCTCAGTGAGTGCGAAGATGCATCAAGAGCTGTTCGGTCGACATTGGCCCATAAATGCGTTGTCGCTCTCGATACCTGGTGATGGCTGCCTGTGTCCGCGGGCCAGGGTTGCCATCTGCCTGCCCCTTTAGGTAGCCGCGCGCAATGAGCAACCGCTGTACGTCGCGATACATCTCTGCTTCCGTTTGCCGAATAACCGGCATTGCCGCCACCACGGGAGGAAGCCAGTAGGTACCGAAAATATGAAGTGGTGAACTGGGTTGCGCATGGTGGACAAGCCAGCTCGCTGCCGGTGCTGCCGCATCACGAACGCGAGGCACCCATTGGTATGTGCCAAGAACCCCATAGCCTGCGCCGAGCAGGCCTGCTACGGCTCCGGCCAGGCACGCCGCTTTTAGCGGCGCCCAGTTTCGACCGCGCTGGCGGTAGGACTTGGGAACACGTCTGCGGGCAACAGCGCTCACACTCGCACTGAGTGCCCATGCGGCGGGCGAGACGATGAGCGTTCCAAGAACCGCAGCGGTAGCGCCCAGCACAATGCCGCCCACAACGCTGCCGGCACTCAGGGTGGTTCGCATGTAGAAGCTGTCGGCAGCGAAAGCAAAACCGAGCAGAATGGGCGCAGACACGACTAAACCCCAAGCTCCCTTGGAGTTCGCCGGAGAAACCTTGTCCAGAACTTTGCGGACGGAGTTGCCAATCGTGGCGGCTGCATCCACAGAAATGAACCCTCGGGCAACATTCCGAAGTGCGGTATGGCTGTCGCCGAGCTGGTCTTTCGGCAGCTTCGCAATCGCCCTGAGCCCTGCATCCAGCACGGGGACAGCGCAATACTCACCGAACAGCCGCCGTGCCTGCCGCACCGAAAGGCGCTTCGTGCCTTGGGCACTGACGGCATGCGCCAGCTCTGTCGCCAGCAACTGGTCGAAAATGGGGGGCGTAACAATCGGCGTTACTTGAGAGCCAACGCTTGCGACCGTGTATGGCGTCGCTTTCACCTTGACATCAAGCTCAACGACCTCGGCCTCGCCAACGTAGTGCACAACCCAGTTGTCCTCATCGTTGTAGCCCGTTTCAGCCAGTTCGAGCGCGACAAGCCGACGAGCATGCTGAGGACCATATCGGCGCAGGGCGTGTGTCAATGCTGCCCCGGAGAGACCGGAAAGCGCGGGCACATGCCACGCCGGCTTGGCGATGGCCTTCACATGCGTTGTATCAGTAAAGCGGCCGTGTCCGTCACAGGCGGTGCAACGTTGCTTACCGGACCCACCGCAACTCGTGCACACGACTTTGCCAAAGCCGCCACATCCACCGCACGTCTCCTGCACCGACTGCGTGTACGTCTGGTTGTGCCGACCATTCCAGCGGGTGTGGGTAACCATGCGCGTGTGCGTACCACCCCCACCGCAACTTCCACAGCGCCGTTTGCCGTTGCCTCCGCATCCAGAGCAGCGAACGCGGCCGTCACCACCACACGGCTGACAACCTCGGTGCACCGTAAAGGCACCGAAGTCATGGACCAGTTGGTTGTGATGGGAGTGCTCCAGTGAATCGGCCTCATCCGTATCGATGCGCTGCATGAATCGGCCGCGTAGGTCCCGATTGTTATGGGCTTCACGGCAGAGCCCCGACACGTGAGTGTTCAACGCTGACGTGTTGTAGCCAAAGTGTCGGTCCGCAAGGGCTGCGTTGCCGGCCACGGTGTTTTCTGTGAGCTCATGGTCGAAGCACCAAGTCACCAAGCAAGTGGCCATATAGCGCTCGTGGCGCTCTTCGGAAACCGTGAGTTCCCTCTGCTCAAGATGATTGCCAACGAGCAGTTCGCCCAGTGAGTCAAACAGCTTCTTTCCAACTGCGGTGCGCAAAACGGAGGACATTGAGACGAGGTGTTTGGTGTAGTTCTATTTCTCGGCCAGGCTATTCAACACTGGTCGCGCATTCGGTTATCGGCGCAGTCTAGGCCGCTCTTCTTGGTTGAGCGGGCGACATCCCGATGGGGATTCGATATTCGCGAGTTGTCGCAAGCAAATGATTTATCGTCCACGCGGGCGATTATTTGAGGGAGACGTTATAGGGTTCTCGCAAGTCCGCGCGACACCCCGCTTTCGAGGGGGGCGCCAACAAATTGCACCCCTGACGTGGCAACCGGCGGACTTCCATTCGTTCGAATTACCCCGCTAGGAGGGTATTTTTGAGAATTAGAAAATCCTGAATTCTGATTAAAGAAGTTCGATTATCAAATATTGAAAATGTGGGCCGTTACAACACATTGTGAAGAGGTTGCTGCTTAAAATCCGGCCTTCGTAAAAATTACATCGCCGGACTGTCATGAACGCGAAGTGCTACCGAACCGTCTTCAATGCCGCACGCGGCATGCTGGTTGCAGTTGAGGAATCGGCGAGGAGCACAGGCAAGGGGCGCAACTCCGGCAGCCGAGCCAGCCGCCGGGCCTCCGCGCTGACGCTGACCGCCGTGGCCGCACTGGCAGCGCCGGGTCTGAACGCACAATCACTGACGCCGGACCGCGGTGCTCCCGGTCCGCATCCAGTAGTCGGGGTTGCCGCGAACGGCACGCCGGTCGTCAACATCAATGCGCCGTCAGCAGCTGGCGTCAGCGCCAACTCGTTCACGAACTACAACGTTGGCCAGGCCGGCGTTGTGCTCAACAACAGCGGCCAGAACTCCCAGACGCAAATCGCCGGCTGGGTACAGGGCAACCCGTTCCTGGGCAATAGCGCCGCGCGCGTCATCCTGAACCAGGTCACCAGTGGCAATCCGTCGGTGCTGGCAGGCCCCACGGAAATCGCAGGCAACCAAGCCAGCCTTATCGTGGCGAACCCAGCGGGTATCACCTGTGCGGGCTGTTCGTTCATCCAGGCGCCTCGTGTCACGTTGACGACTGGCACGCCGAACTTCGATGCGTTGGGCAACATCTCCAGCATCTCGGTCCAGCAGGGGCAAATCACCGTCAATGGCGCGGGGCTCGATGCACGCGGTGCGCAGCTCGACCTGTTGTCCCGTGCGATGGCTATCAACGGTCAGGTGTGGGCTGAGCGTCTCAATGCGGTGGCGGGTGCCAACAACGTTGATTACGGCAGCCTCACGCCCACGGCGATTGCAGGCGTCGGCCCGGCACCGCAAGTCGCCATCGACGTCGGCCAACTGGGCAGCATGTACGGTGGTGGTGCCACGCGACTGATTGGTACCGAGCAAGGGCTGGGCGTCAACATTGGCGGCAACCTGGCTGCACTCACCGGCAGCCTGAGCTTGGCTGCCAACGGCGATGTGACCATCACGCCGACGGGGCGTGTACAGAGTGCGGCGGATGCCAGCATCTCGGCACCCAACATCAACAACCAAGGCGTTGTCACGAGCCCCGGCAACGTGACGGTGTCCGGTAGCACGAGCAACAGTGGCACCTTGGTTGCCGGTGGCAATGCAACCATCACCGGGCTGCAAATCGCCAATAGCGGCACGATTGGTGCGGGCGTCGATACGAGCGGCAATGTCACGCAGCCGGGCGCCGTGGCATTGAACGCAACGGGTACTGTGCGCAATAGCGGCAATCTGCTGGCAGGCCGAAGCATCGGCGTGACCGGCGCGAGCATTGATGCGAGCAACGGCAACGTCGCGACGCAAGGCTCGGTCTCGCTGTCCGCTACGGGCGATGTTTCCACGCGTAGCGCGACCATTTCGGGCGGCAGCGTAACCGTCCAGGCCGCCGGCACGCTGGACAACACAGCGGGCAGCCTCTCGTCGAATAGCACGCTGCAGGTTGGTGCGCAGCGCGTCGTCAACCAGAGTGGTTTGCTGGCTTCAACCGGCAGTACGAACATCACCACCGGTTCGCTTGACAACACCTCTGGTGCACTCGGCTCGAATAGCGGCAGCCTCACCGTCAACAGCACCGGTGACATCACCAATGCCAAGGGCAAGTTGGTCGCAGCACAAGACGTCTCCATTACCGGCGGCAGCTTGGGCAACCAGGGCGGCACGGTGTCGGCCCAGAATCTCTCCCTGAACACTGGAACTGGCGCAGTCGATAACACTGGCGGTACGGTTTCCGCCGCGGGCGCCGCAAACGTCACGGCCGGTAGCCTCGTCAACCAGGGTGGCACGCTTGCTGCAGCCGGAAACGTTTCTACCCACGTGGCCAGCCTGGACAACACCTCGGGCGTGCTTGGCTCCAGCAGCGGTACCTTGAACGTCAACAGCAGCGGCGCCATCACGAACGCAGGCGGCAAGTTGGTCGCTGCGCAGGATGTGACGCTTGCGGGCACGAGCCTTGGCAATCAGGCCGGTGCGGTTTCGGCGCGTAATCTTTCGCTCAACACGGGTACGGGCGCCGTAGACAACACGGGCGGCTCGATGGCTGCCTCGGGTACGGCCAACGTCCAGGCTGGCAACCTCGTCAACCGTGGCGGCACACTCGCCGCTACCGGAGATGTGACCACGACGGTCGCCAGCGTGGACAACACCGGTGGTGCGCTGGGCTCCAACACTGGCAACCTGACCGTCAATAGCACGGGTTCGATTGCCAACGCGAGCGGCGGCAAGCTCGTCGCCGCGCAGGATGTCACCTTGAATGCGGCGGCGATTGGCAACCAGGCGGGCACCGTTTCCGGCCGCAATCTGTCGCTCAACGCTGGAACCGGGACTGTCGATAACACCAATGGCACGGTGTCGGCATCGGGCGCGGCCAACGTTCAAGCGGGTAGCCTGGTCAACCAGGGTGGCACGCTCGCCGCCAATGGCAACGTCCACGCCACCGTCGCGAGCCTGGATAACACGTCGGGCGTGCTGGGCTCCAGCACCGGCAATCTGAAGGTCGACAGCAGCGGCGCCATCACGAGCACGAACGGCAAGCTGATTGCCGCTCAGGACGCGACATTCAACGCCGCGAGCTTGAGCAACCAAGGTGGTGCCATCTCAGCGCGCAACCTCTTGGTGAACACAGGGGCCGGCACGGTCGACAACACCAATGGGCAAGTCTCCGCCTCCGGAACGGCAGACCTGACGGCAGGCAGCCTCGTCAACCGTGGCGGTACGCTTGCTTCTGCCGGGGACATGACGGCCACGGTGGCGAGCCTGGACAACACCGGTGGCGCACTCGGCTCCAGCGCCAACAACCTCGTCATCAACAGCACCGGCAACATCGCCAGCGCCAACGGCAAGCTCATTGCGGGCCAGGATGCGACCCTCAACGCGGCGGCCCTGGGCAACCAAGGCGGCACCATCTCCGCACGCAATCTCACGGTCAACACCGGCACGGGAACCGTCGATAACACCAGCGGTACGGTGTCCGCCTCCGGCGTAGCCAATGTGACCGCCGGCAGCTTGGTGAACCAGTTGGGCACGCTGGCCGGTGCAGGCAATATCACCGCAAATGTGGCGAGCCTGGATAACACCTCCGGCGTTCTGGGCTCCAGTGGCGGTGCCCTGAACGTGACCAGCACGGGCAACATCGGGAACGCGGGCGGCAAGCTGCTCGCGGCCCAAGACGCCACGCTCGCGGCAGCCAGCATGGGCAACCAGGCTGGTACGGTCTCTGGCCAGAACGTCACCCTCAACACCGGTACGGGTGCACTCGACAACTCGGCAGGCAAGGTTTCTGCAGCGAACACGCTGCAACTGACCGCCGGCGCGGTCACCAACCAGGGTGGCACGCTGGCCGCGACTGGTGATGTGCACGCGACGGTGGCGAGTCTGGATAACACCGCCGGTGGCATCCTCGGCTCCGGTCAAGGTGGGCTGACACTCACGAGCACAGGCAACGTCGCCAACGCTGGCGGCAAGCTCCTTGCCACGCAAGGCATTCAGCTTCAGGCAGCGAGCCTGGGTAACCAAGCCGGCACGGTGTCCGGTCGCAATGTGACCGTCAACACCGGCACTGGGGTGCTGGACAACACCGGTGGCGCTATCGCCGCTACCGCCGCGCTCGATGCAACGGCGGGTGCACTCACGAACGCCAACGGCGGCGTGATGCAGGCGGGTACGACCCTGACGACGCATAGCCAATCGCTGGCCGATACCAAAGGCGCAGTGATTGGCAACGCCGTCTCGGTCAACGCCAACACGCTGACGAATCAGCAAGGCACGATTTCGTCGAACACCACGCTGGACGTGCAGAGCCAGACTCTGGCCAACGACCAAGGCAAACTGGTTTCCAACGGTGTGCTGACGGTCAATACCGGCACGCTTACCAATGCCGGTGGCCAGGTCGCTTCCAACAGCGACGTGACGGTGAACGGCACGACGGTCGACAACTCGGCCGGCCTGATGCACGCCGGCGGCACGCTGACAGTATCCGGCGCCAACCTGCTCAACAAGGACACCAATACGGCCACCACGGGGATGGAAGGCGCGAATGTGGCACTGACCGCCGCAACGTCGCTTGACAACACAGCCGGTGCCATCCGTTCGGACCTGAACACACAGCTCACCGCGCCATCCATCAACAACACGCAGGGCTCGATTCAGTCGGCGGGGACAGTGGGTGCCAAGGCGACCGCTGCGTTGACGAACACCCAGGGCAACCTGAACGGCACCAAGAGCGTGGGCGTGACGGCGGGTCAGATGAGCGGTGACGGTACCGTGCAGTCGCAAGGCAGCGTCTCTCTGAACCTGCAGTCGGACTACAACAACAGCGGCACGCTTGCGGCTGGGCAGGACGTCTCCGTGACGACCACGGGTAACGTCACCAACACGGGCACGATGTCCGCAGGCCGCAACCTCGCGGTGTCGGCCAACAACATCATCAACACGCAGAGCGGCCAGCTGATTGGCACCGTATCGAACACGCTGACTGCGCAGGGCACGCTGTCCAACGACGGCCTTATCGACGGTGGTGTGACCGTCGTGCGTGCGAACAACGTCGTCAATACGGGCCGCTTGTATGGGGACTCGGTCGCGATTTCTGCCAACACGCTGACGAACACCGTCAACGGCAGTGGCGTGGCGGGCGTCATCGCCAGCCGTGGCGACATGGACCTGGGTGTGCAGACGCTCAACAACCAGGAACATGCGCTTATCTATGCGATTGGCAACATGCGTGTTGGCGGTGCGCTCGATGCCAGCAATCACGCGACTGGCTCAGCCCAGAATGTCGTCAACGGTTCGGCCACCATCAACGCCGACGGCAACCTGACGATTGCGGCCGCGCAAATCAACAACCAGAACAATCACTTTGCGACGACAAACCAGACGTCGCCGGGTACCCACGTCGTGTCGTATCGCCTGAATGGTTCGACGCAGGACATCGACCCGACCACAGTCATGTTTATGCAGACGGGCCCGGGCACCAGCGCGCCTGGGACGGATTGGCAGTGGCTGGGCGACTCGCGTCTGGGCGTCATGGTGCTGCCGTCCACGCAATATCCGTTCAACCGCTTCGGGCCCCCGTTCAACTACACCAACGACGGGCGTCAGCCCACCGTGGCCTATGTGCCGGAGATGCCCTGCAGCGCGGATTCCTGCACGGTGTCGAGCTATCCGGAGCAGTTCCTCTACAAGACCACGGACGCCATCTGGGGTGTATTTGGCATCGCGCCGCCGCAGGAGATTGGCACGCAGCCAGACCCGAGCACCTATCAGCAGTACGCGCAGTATCAAGCAGACCTGACCGCGTGGCAGCAGCGGCACGATGCCGCCGTTGCGCAATACCAGGTGCTGAACAACGCCATCACGGCGTTCAACACCGACCTTCGCAATCGCCAGGTCGAAAGCTTCACCATCTACGACGGCACGCAGCAGATTACCCGCACGGTGGTCACGCAAAGCGACCCTGGAATGATTACGTCCGGTGGCAACATGACGTTGAATGCCGGCGTGGTGAACAACGTGGCCAGCCAGATGGTGGCGGGCGGCGACCTGACTGGTAGTAACGTGATTGGCACGCGGCCGGTCAACGTTGGGATGCAGGGTACGCAAACCGTCACGACGAGCGGAACCGCGCAATACACCTATGTCGGCGGAGGTGGTGCATTCTCGTCCGACCACCGCCAGTACAACCTGAGCCCATGGCAAGGGCAGACCATCCAGACCAACTACCAACTGGATGTGAGCCCCACCAACGGCTCCGGTCCGAACAGCCAGCCCACGGTTAAATCCGTTGCGGTGTCGACCAAGGCGGGCCTGGGTAATGGCAGCGGCGCGGCCGTTGCCGACTATAAGACCATTGGTGTCGACACGGTGCAGCCTGGTGGTGCGTCGGTGACGGTGCCAAACAGCGGCGTCCTGCATATCCAGACATCGTCGGTTGCCACACCTGCTGGCGGCTCCATCAGTGCTGCGACGACTTCCGTGACGTTGCCCGGCAACGTTGTCATCCGCACCGTGGTGCCGAACCTGACGCTGCCGAACAATGCCCTCTACCGCATCATCAGCGACCCGGGCAGCAGCGTGCTGGTGGAAACCGACCCGCGCTTCACCAACTTCCGGCAGTGGACGTCGAGCGACACGATGTTGTCGCAGTTCCGCAATGACCCAGGTGCCACGCTCAAGCGCATTGGCGATGGCTTCTATGAGCAGCAACTGATTCAGCAGCAAATCATCCGGGCCACGGGGCAGCGCTTTGTTGGCGACTACACCAGCAACGAAGACGAGTACAAGGCGCTGCTGGCCAACGGTACGGCTGCAGGCAAGGCGTTTGGCTTGAACGTTGGCACAGCGCTGACCGAAGCGCAGATGGCGCAGCTCACCAGCGACATCGTCTGGATGGTCAAGCAGACCGTGACGCTGGCAGATGGCAGCAAGCAGGACGTGCTGGTGCCGCAGGTCTACCTGCGCGCCAAGGACACCGACATCACCGGTGGCGGCACGTTGATGGCGGGCAACAACGTCAGCTTCAACGCCAAGGGTGACGCGACGAATAGCGGCACCATTGCCAGCCGCAACGTGACGGTGGTCACCGCCGACAACATCGTCAACACCGGCACGTTGGCGGGCAGCACGCTGCTGGCGCAAGCCACGCAAGACATCAACAACCTCGGCGGACATATCCAGGCTGGCCAGGCGCTACTTTCTGCCGGCCGTGATGTGAACCTGACCAGCACGACGGTTCAGACGAAGAACCTCACGACCACCGGTACGAACATCAACCAGGTGGCGAGCATTGATGCCGGTGCGCTGTCCATCCAGGCTGGCCGTGATGCCAATCTGGCGGCCGTCGCCATCAACACCGCGGGCAATGCCACTATCACAGCCAACCGCGATGTCAACCTGACTGCGGTGCGACAGTCGAATGAAGAGCACGTCGTCTGGAGTGACAAGAATCGCTCAGACCGCTCGTCGTATGCCGATGCGGGGACGCAAATTCAGACGGGTGGCAACCTTGCCATCGGTGCGGGTCAGGATGTGAACGCTACGGCCGCGTACGCCAACGCCACGACGGGCGGCATCCAGGTGGCGGCGGGGCGTGATGTGAACCTCAATGCAGGCCAGAGCCACCAGGACGTTCGTGACGAGCACTATCAGAAGGAAACTGGCTTCCTGTCGTCCAACACCACGCACACCATTGATTCGGCGGGTCAGACCAACGCTGTGGGCACCACACTGTCTGGCGACACGGTGACCGTGGCTGCCGGTCGTGACCTGACGGCGAAGGCAGCGACCATCGCTGGCACAGGAGACGTGAATCTGGCAGCCGGTAACAACCTGACCATCACGACTGCGGATACGGCCACCAGCGAGTCGCACTTCAAGGACGTCAAGAAGAGCGGCCTGGGTAGTGCTGGCGCCGGCATCTCGTATGGCACCAACCAAACGACCGACACGACCAACGATACGGTGCGAGGGTCGCAAGGCAGCTTAGTGGGCAGCACGGATGGCAGCGTTCACATGCAGGCGGGCAAAGACCTGCACATCACGGGCTCTGATGTCGTGGCGGCACAGAACGTCACGGGCATTGGCCAAAACGTAACCATTGACGCGGCGACTACCGACCGTCACCACGACGAGACACACGAAATCAAGAGCTCTGGCTTCACACTGGCAATCAAGTCGCCGGTCATTGACGCCATCCAGAACGTTCAACAGCAGGCCGAGGCTTCCGGTAACAGCCAGAGCAGCCGCGCCTCTACATTGCACGCGATTGCTGCGGTTGACGGTCTGGGCGATGTCTTTGGGGCAGCGAAGGGTGCGGCTGGTGCACTGGCTGATGGCAAGAAACCGGAAGCCAAGGTTGAACTGAGCTGGGGCTCCTCGTCGAGCAAGACGACGTTCACAGAGGACAGTACGCAGAACAACGGCAGCAGCATCAAGGCGGGCGGCACGACGGCGTTTGTGGCAACGGGCGACGGTACACCCGGTAGCGGGAACATCAACATCGTTGGTTCTGACATCAACGCGAAGAACGTGATGTTGCAAGCCAACAATCAGGTCAACCTGAAGGGCAGCACGGATACAGATAGCACGCGTAGTACGAACGAATCCAAGAGTGCGAGCATTGGCGTTTCGTACGGCACTGGTGGCTTCGGCGTGTCGGCTTCGATGTCGAAGGCGCACGGCGATGCAAATTCGGATGCGCAGACGCAGAACAATTCGCACATCAATGCCAGCGACACCGTGACTATCGTAAGCGGCGGCGATACCAATATCGTTGGCGCCAACGTGAACGCCAACAAGGTTCTCGCGGATATTGGTGGCAACCTGAATCTCGCTAGCACACAGGACTCCAGCCGTAGCACTGCCCACCAGGAGAGCTCGGGTGGTGGTTTCAGTATCAGCCAAGGCGGCGGAAGCGCCAGCTTTAGCCACAGCAACGGCAACGCTAGCGGCAACTATGCGGGTGTGAACGAGCAGTCTGGCATCCAGGCCGGTGCCGGCGGTTTTGACATCAACGTCAAGGGCAACACGGACCTCAAGGGCGCGGTCATCGCCAGTACCGCGACACCAGACAAGAACCAACTGACCACGGGCACGCTTACGTTCTCGGACGTTCAGAACCATTCTGACTACAACGCGAGTAGCAGCGGCTTCAGCCTGGGCGGCTCCATGGGTAACGGCGGTAGCACCTACAACAACGCCGGGGGGCGGAGCGTGGCAGGTGGCGCTCCAATGCTAAGCCAGAACGATAGCGGCAGCGAGAACGCCACAACCCGCAGTGCGGTCTCGCAAGGCACCATCACTATTACCAACCAAGACAAGCAAAAGCAGGATGTCGCGAGCCTGAGCCGCGACACAACCGCCGCGAACGGTACGGTTAGCAAGGCGCCGGACCTGCAAAATCTACTGAACAACCAAGCAGACACGATGGCAGCCGCACAGGCGGCAGGTGCGGCTATCGCACGAGACATCGGGTCGTACGCGGACGCCAAGAGGGCGGCTGCAGAAGCGGCAGGCGATACGGCTGGCGTAGATGCGTGGAAGGAAGGTGGCTGGGCGCGGGCTGGCATGCAGGCTGCCGGCGCCGCTATTGTGGGCGGCATTGGCGGTGGCAATGCGTTGGCCTCCGGGGCGGGGGCCGGCCTCGCTTCACTGGCCGGAGGCAAGCTCAACGAGTTGGCGGGCGCAATTGAAGGGGCTCATCCAACGGGGAACAATGCCGTCGACCAAGCTCTGGGCAATATCGTATCCAACGCTCTGGCCACGGCCGTTGGTGGAGCGGTTGGAGGCAACGCCGGTGCGTTCTCTGCATCCAATGTCGACCGTTTCAACCGGCAACTGCATGAGGACAGTAAAGCGAAAGAGCAGACTCTAGCGAAGAAGCTTGCCGACCAGAGTGGCGGCGTCTACACCGAGCAGCAGATGGCAGATGCTTTGCGTTTGGCAAACAACAAAGCGCTGGGCGAGAACGCTGGGTCAAACGTTGTTGTCGATGTTAGCAAGAATCCAAATGGATACTACGATGGCGCTTACATGCAGACCTCGGACGGCAAGACGTTTGTTCAGAACACAAATGCGATTGCCCAACCGTCCGATGGTTTGAAGGCCTACATTATCGCAAACACTGGCGGAGGAAGTTCTCCGTACAGTTGGAGCAGTGCCCCGTCTGGCGCAAGTACCACGTCAACGAATATCAATCCGTTCACGCCGGCCCCGAATGGCTGCATTACGGCAGAGTGCGCCGCTGGTCTAGCGAATAATGGACCCAGTCCGATGGCGCCGGACTATGCAACGGTAGGCTCTGGCTCGCTTTCCGCAACTGGCAGTGTCCTTGTCAATTTGCATGATGGAACAACTTATCTTGCTGGCGGCGTTGCCCAGAGTGACCCGCGTGGGGTGTCTTTTAGGCCTGGCCTTGCGGGTACGGTCGGATGGATTTTCGGAAGTCGGGATGCGGCCTCCACAAACTCATTCCTATACGGCGACGGAAATCAAGCATACCTTTCTGTTCCCACACCGTGGGACGTGAATCTTTACATGGCTGTGACGCACGCGTACGGAGGAAGTACGGCGCTCGAATTGGGAGCAGCTTTACCAGGCAAGCTCTCCTTTGGCATCTCGCCGTTCAGTCACTCCACGCCAATTCTCAAACCAGGAGGAAATTGAAATGGCAGCACCAGGCGGCCCAGATGATGAAACATGGGCAAAGATGGGCAAGCGGTCCAGGACGGTTTACATAGTCTTGGTCACAGCCTTCTGGTTAGTGTTTCTTGGACTTCTAGCTAAAAAATTTTTGTTCAGCTGAGCCGCGGAGAGCTTTTGTGACGACGGGGCACCAATAAGATGAACGGGCGAAAAATGGTTGACCTGGGCAGCGCAGTGCTCGCTCCATGGATGCTATTCGCCGGAGGAGTTCTTCTCCACTTAGTTGGTGTTCCTCTGGTGGAGCGTCATGTCATCTACTTGGCCTTTGTATGTGGATTTCAGTCACTAGCATTTGCCCTTTGGTTCGGGTTTCTTCAATGGAAGACGCAGAAGCGCAAACGAGAATCTCAGTGAACCTATTCGCATCCCTTGACCGTGCAGTGGAGCATCCAGGCTGGAAAGGCATTGCTTCTCGCTTGACCTGCGGCTTGGCCATCATGGGTGCCACCTACTGGCTTCGCGATTGGATGCTGTGGCTCAACGCGAACGTGCTCCACAGCGATAGCGTCGTTCCGGGTGAGGCAAAGCATCACGGTGTCGTCGTTGTCATGACGCTCGTTGGGGCGGTTTGGCTGGCACTGGAAGTTATTCACGCAGTCCGGCTGCTTCGCCGTCAGTACCAACATAAGAAAGACAGCCCGGAATGAGAGCTGGTTGGTTGGTCCTCAAAGCAGTCGTCTTTCCTTGGCTGCTACTGGCCGGATTGGTGTTCTTTCGAGCCTTGGGTTTTGCTGTAACTACCAAACAGTTTGTGGTGTTGGCCTATGCCTGCTTGTTCTGGTCGATGGCCATCGCCGCATACCTAAGTGTCCTGTCCTTCGTGAGAAATCGCGAAGACCAAAAAGATAAGAGAGGGGTTGGAAGGTGAAGTTTTCGCTGTCTAACGCACCGTCCGCAGTGGGGCACGGAGCGGAAAATCAGGTTGGGAGTAACCTACACGGCCCACGCAGCACAAGAGTTGCGGTCGTGGGCGCCGTACTCGTCACGACCACGATGCTTTCCGGCTGTGGATGGTTCATCTTTGGCAAGTACGAAGCGCCGACACTGCCGACGGAACAAACCACGCGTGTCACATTCCAGAATGACTACAGTTCCACGGCGCACATGCTGATTGCAGAGAAACCGGGCAACTGTGAACCAGCGGACAAGCGTATCGGATGGCAGCCAAACGGCATGATGCCGTACCGGGAGGCCGCGAACTTTGCGGTGCCACGCGGCGAGCCGGTCCGGATTGACATCTACGACCAAGGGGAAAACGGCGCCACGTGGTGGCATTGTTTTGTGCCGAACGTCTACACATTCGACCGCGCCGAGGTCACGCTGCGTTTCGTGCGTGCGCCTGGCGGCTGCAAAGTCGAAATGAGCGACGCGGCTGGGGAGCCGATTACGCAAGAGGTCGAGAAGTTCAACAAGGAAAAGTGCTTCCCGACGCAGCAACCCATCTCCAGTCGCACTAACTGAGCCGTACCCTCCAACAATTCCAAATCATGTTGTCTGCTGTTTCCCGCGCGGCCGCGCTCTACGTCGGCACGCTTAGTTCGCTCGCACTCGCGCAAGTCGCACCTGCACCCATTACGGGCCCTGGCCCCGAAGTCCAGCGCTTGCAAGAGCAGCAGGCCGAGCAAGCGCGTGAGCGTGCCAACGCTCGCCCAGATGTCTTTACGCCACCCGCACCCGCACAGGCAATCTCTCTGTCTGCGCTGCCGAAGGAGACACCATGCTTCCAAATTCAGGGCATCGTGCTGGAGGACAACGTCTTCTCGTGGCTGCCGGACCTGCTCAAGCCCGTCAACGGCCAGTGTGTTGGCAAGCAGGGGCTGGAGGCTATCGAACTGCAGGCGAACAACGCCCTGATTGAGCGTGGCTACGTCACCTCGCGGGTGCTTATTCCGAAGCAGAACTTGGCCAGCGGCACGTTGCTGCTCAAAGTGCTGCCGGGGCGCATCGGGGCTGTCCGCAATGCTTCGGATGACAACATCGGCTGGGCACGAATGGTGTTGCTTGCCGGCCCTGGAGACCTGTTGAACCAGCGCGATTTGGACCAGGCTCTGGAAAGCATTCGTCGCCTGCCGGGCCAGTCACAGACGAGTTTCGACATCGTTCCTGGTGAGCGCGTCGGCGAGTCGGACATCGTGCTCAAGCCGGGTACCGACAAGCGCTGGCACGCGTCGCTGTCAGCGGACAACACGGGCCTGAAGTCGACCGGCAAGTACCAGATGAGCGGTTCGCTGGTCATCGACTCGCCGCTGCACCTCTACGACCAGTTGTCGATTTCCGCATCTTCCAATACGGACCGAGGCTCGACCGCTGCGGGCACGCGCTCCTACTCCATCAACTGGAGCGTACCGGTCGGCTATGCCACGCTCTTCGTCGGTGCCAATCGCTCGCGCTACAACCAAACGGTGGCGGGGTTCGAAGAGCCCATCGTCTACAGCGGCAATAGCTCCGAGGTGAATGCCGGCATCAGCGGTGTGCTGTACCGTGACGCGACATCACGTACCGGCGCGCAGTTCAAGCTCTTCCGCAAAATCAACCGCAACTATCTGGACGACACTGAAATTGCTGTCCAGCGTCGCGATGTCGTGGGCTATGAAGCCTCGATGTCGCATCGCCACTATCTTGGCCCGGTGGTGCTCGACGGCGGCGTTGCGTGGCGAGAAACACTGCCCGACCATTCCAACGTGCCGGGCGTGGTCGTCGGTGACCCTGGCTACGGCGGGCGTTCACAAGTTGAGACGGCCAACGCGAGCCTTTACTGGCCCTTCAAGCTGGCCAGCCAGGTGTTCGAGTACACGAGCAACTGGTCTATCCAGCACGCTCGCACACGCGTGCTGCCAAGCGACTACTTCACTATCGGCAACCGCTACACCGTGCGCGGTTTCGATGGTCAACTGACGCTGGCGGCTGAGGATGGCTGGTTCTGGCGGAACGAGCTGGCTTGGCGAGTGGCAGGCCAAGCCATCTATGCCGGCGTCGACATGGGCAAGGTGCATGGCCCCAGTGCGGAGTTCCTGCTTGGTGACAAGCTGGTGGGCGCCGTGGTTGGTGTGCGTGGACGCGTGCCGTCGGGGCCTATGCTGGCGTTCAACTACGACGTGTCGTTCGGCTGGCCACTGTATAAGCCGGCGGCACTCCGAAGCCAGCAGCCAGCGGTGATGGCTCAGGTTGGCGTGGAGTTCTAATCGACGGACCCGCACCTATTTGGCGGGACGGGACGGGAAATTTGGGAAAGATTGTGTCTATGGCAATAAGTAGAAGGAGGTCAGTTTGAGTTCGCTTGGCATGAACAAGTACGGAGAGGTGCGCACTGCCTCAGAGTTCAAGTCCCTCTTTAGGGATACGGGGGACTCATACGGCCCGTATTGCTGTCCGTTCTGCGAAGTCCGCTACGAGGACCGGTGCATCACTACAGAATGCGTGAAGGCCCCGCATTTCAAGCTGCCGAATGAAACCACCCACCGCAATGGCTGCAACGGCGAAGTCGGTGCGGGAACGGATGGTGGCGTGAGCGGAGCATCCAAAGCGCCAAGGCGAAGGGTCGAGGGAGAGCTCGACCTGCCTGAAGCTTTGGTGAAACGGCGGAAAGCGTCAATTGTGCGTAAGCCTGGTGATGATGGGCTTGGCCCTCCCCCTGATGCGGTTGAGGTGGCTCGACGCCGTAGGCTGATTGCTGCAGACGACACCATTCCGAGCTGCTACACCACCTCTCAGCTTGGGGCCATCATCGATGCCTATAAGCGCGCAATGAAATACGCATATGACAAGGCTGTCGCAGCCGGCCTCGAAAAAGGAAGTGCCGAGTACAACAAGAGTTTTCGCGAGACTCTCAATGCCTATGATTTGTCGCTCTACGGCCACAAGGTTACGTACGGAAATGCTTTCCAAGGGAGCAAGCTCCAACCCTGGCGTGTGGAGCGCGTGTACTACGGCTCAGGTGCGGTTCGAGCCGAAGGTGACTACTTGATTATCAAGGACAAGGATTCTTGGCCGAAACAGCTACAGAACAAAGCCGACAGCGCTGAATTCGAAGTCAAGCTTGCGAGGACGCTAATGCCTGACGCCCCAACCAGCCATTCGCGAGCGCTGGAGGAGTTGGAGCGCCTTGCCGCAGCAGGTCAAGAACTCAAGTGGTATGCCTACGGCCGGCCGCTACTCCTGTGTGAGAAGTTCGAGCTTGTCGTCGACTCGTTGGACCACCTTTATTGGACTGACCAACATCAGCGTTAAAGCGATGGTTTGAGGCTCGCCAATGCCACCAGTTGGCCAAGGTCGGACTTTGAGGGGACGACAGGGGCATGATTCCCGCACCTTAGGTCTAGCATGGCCAGCGGACCCACGCCTTCGTCCTCCAAGTCTTGTGCGCATAGTGGACTTAGTGTGGAGGGCAGCCGTGATAGGCGATGCATACGTGCATACGCGACAAGGTCGTCCGTGCGCGGCGCAATTGATGCTGTAAGCCCGCAACTTTGCGTTGGGTGCGATACATACTGTAGGCACCAGTTGCCGTCAAGCTCGGACCTCAGCTCAATGGTCGCCACTTCAATGGGTAGTCCATCATGTTCATGGTCGATGGTCACCACGATGTGAACTTCGCGAGTTGTTTCTTCTGGAATATCACGAACGAGGTCGATAACGCTCTCACGCGTCAGCGGCATCGCGTCACTCGTTAGGAGGCGCGCAAGGGGAACGTGGAGAATTGTAGGTCGCATTACGGTCGAGGGAGTTGGTTTCGTACCGTATAGCGCGAACAGCTAACGTATTGAGGGGGCGAAGCAAGTCTATTCCCCTTCAAGTTCGAAGGTGACCTGACTAGGCGCTCCACGCAACGCGCTGCCTCGGCCTACTCCGACCCAAAGGACATTGTGAGTGCCCACAATTAAAAACACCATGGGTTCGCTTTTTGCCTGGCAAATTTTTCGCCACTCCCTCGAGTCAATCGATGACGGTGTAGGTTTGGTCTCCGGATGGGTATGCCATTCGCCGACGTAATCCATCGTCTCGCGCTCCGCCTTCCACTGCTCATTGGCAACTTTTTGATGCTGCTCAGCCTGACGTTGGAAGCCGTAGCGGTTTTGGGTGTCACCTGGCAGCGGCGTTGTCATCGTCGACACATGAATATGCATGCCCCGGCGATAGCCGAGCAGAATGCCTCCGGACTCAGGTGTCACAACGCTTGTTTGCCGAAATTGCATCAGCGTTGCCAGGACCGATGACTCAACCAGGATTCGCGCGTCTTCCTGGAACGGGTGCCCAAGAATCAGGGGTTTTGGCATGCTGGACATCCAGTCATCGGGGCGACATCTTGATTTTTCACCCGTAAGGCGTTTGCCGTTTCCAGGTATCGCGTACGGAATCTCGGACTGATGGCACTCTTCAGCCAGTCGCTGACCATATCGGCCGCAAGGGCGGCCGCAGACATCGGGGCTGACACCGCGTACGGTGTAAATGAGCTGCAGCCTCGGAATCGAGTCCGAGGCGAGCTCTCCAGTACCGGAAACCGGTCTTGACGATAGTTAGGCCCAATCCCATGGCGCAGGCACTGAAAACATCCGAATTTCGAAGAGTCAGACCAGAGCGCCTGCACGCATTCACCGTTGCCCTTTACCCATACATATAGAACGGGGCTTAGCCGGTGCTCTAGGTGCGATGCGTTTACAAGACTGCTTAACGCTTCTTCGCCGGTGGCTTCAATGATGAGGTCCGTCGCGAAGAATTGGTCGTTCAACCTTGGTGTGTCGGTCTGCGCCTCGACCTGCAGATACGGAAACTGCCGTATCAATTCGTCTCGAAGTGCAACCGCTTTGTTCTGGTACAAGGACGGGAACCCGAGGGCGTGGCGACCAAGATTGTCCGGTTCGAGTTGCCCGACGTCGACTAGCCGTAACAAACCATTTTTTCCGGTGCCTGCGCCCAGTCGAACCAAAGCATGTGCCAGATACCCTCCAATTGCTCCGCATCCTATGAGCGTCAGCCGTTTTCCGGACAGACTGGGAAATTCCAGGTTTCTTGAATGGATATAAGTCGGCCCAATATCGTCCAATTGCAGTCGTAAGACGGCCGTGTTCCCACCCTCATTGTGCAGATAGTTGCAGTAGCGTTTCGGCGCTTTGGCATAGCCCATGCGACGCATCTTGTCCAACGAGAACGCTACGCCAAAACGGCCCGCTGGCGTTGCTATGGCGAGGACGCACCCTTCGTGAGTCAAGTATGTCTTGTCGGAACTGAGGCGACGCTGAATCGCTTTGGCCAACTCGCCATCCCATAACTTGACCCAAGCGAAGAACTGCTTGATGTTCCTCGGCAAACCGTCGGCAGGTGCGCCGGGCCACCTTTTACTGTTGAACAGAAAGCACGCAAAGGAGCCTTTGGCCAGCTTTTTAGCATCGATGCCTGTAGCAATCCGCTTCGCCGCGAAGATGTCCTGGGCAATGAGAGCCCGACGGTCCTCACCGGTCTGGTCCAGCAGGAAGTGCGTTGCGAACTTTGCCTCGGGTTCGAGTTCGTCGACAAGAACAGGGTAAGCGGCCGGCGTCTGCCCGACGGTCCAGTACGCGACAAACTCGTCGGCAATATCCGGTTCCCGAGATTGGCCCTGGGCGATGCGATTTAGTACATTAATAGCGGCGACCAGGCATTGATGAACTGCCCCCTCAGGCTGAAATCTATCGAGGACAACAGAGCCCGGGGCGAGGTAGCACAAACCACCCAGTGCGTCGACATGTTCGAGTAATTGCGGTGCGCCGGCAGGCCGCTTAAGTAGAGTGATGCGGGGGTACTGGAGGAAATTCCAGTCCTCAATTTCGAACCGAATTGGCACTCGTCCCGCGTTCGTTTGCAGGTCTCCCTCAAACGCCCGCGCGCCCGCGCGAGCCTTCACTGGTTTCAGGCCGTATTGCGTCAACACGCGCAGGGCGCGACCGTACCCGCTTTGCGTCATCCGCTCAGCCTGCGTTCGTTGCTCGAACCACAGGCGGAGGTACCGTTGCTGCTGGGACGTGGCGAATGTCGGTCGCCGACGAATCCACATCAATCCAGTCGGGCTGATTCGGCAAGCGGTCGCCCAACTGACCTTGCAGAATCGTGATGGCACGCTGTGCTTGCGCAAGACTATGCTCACGTGCTTCTCGCAGCGAGTTTGCCAATGTCCTTGCGAGCGCAGATGCCTCAAGACGTTCTTTCGGGTTTAGCCGATTGAAATCGTCAGTCCCATTGTCGATGCCAGGTTCTCGAATGTCAGTGAGAAGAGCTTCCGCGAGCAAGCGCGCAGCATGCTCGAGCGCTAGGTCGTCGCGGCCGAAAACCGGTGCGAAATCGCGGGCCACGGCAATCATGATGGAAACAGAAGTCGGACCTTTTTCTGTCCATCGATAGTCTCGCCAGGCCTTCAGGAACCGGCACACCCGCTGCAATTGTTCCCCATGCTCTTCCACCCGGTCCTTAAACCACTTGGCAACATCATTCGGGTCCGAAGCCTTCCATTCGCCAGACCGAGTCGCCAGGACAATATCCTCCATCTCGTCCCAGGACTGGCCGACCAAGTCGCCAAACGCAGTATTTTCGGCAAAGTCCGCCGAATCCATTGCCATCGACTTTCGCAAGGCTGCTTTCAGTGCTACCTCGTTCACCTTCTTGAACTCTTCTTCGGAGGCCGCGTAGAGGGGCACATCGATATGCGCCCATGCTGCGACATTGACACGTATGCAGGTGTCCTTAGATGTGTCCAACGTCCAGCCTTCGCTTTTGCAGAGTCCCCTCAGCAATTGCTCCACCAGTGCGAAGTACGCCTTAGCCATGTGGATGGGCGGCCCGTTATCCTGCCAAACCGTGATGGGCAGGTAGACGCCGAAGTCCCAATCAATCTCCTGCGGCGGCAATGTACACGGATGCACGCAGGTCCCGTAAGCCCAAGAGCCCTGAGTACGGAAACGTGGCGTGACCTGCCGGTCCATGCCAAGCACTGTCATCGAGACTTTCTCGATACCCGGGCGCAAATGGTCGCGAATCTTGTTCCTGCACGCGACGAGGAACTCCCGTTGTCTGGAGGAGACGGCGATGTTGTCAGCAAATGTTCCGTTCTTGACGGACGAGTGGAGCAGGCGATTTAGTTTCAGCATTACGCGACCTTTCGAGAGTTGGCGCGAGGGCCATAGTGATAGACCGGCGCAGCCGCCGTGTACTCCATAAATTCGTTGAACGCAGCACTACCGACGAAGTCCTTCGCCGCTTCGGCCGCGGACCCAAGGAGAACCTCCCTGGCTGCGGCATCTGCTTTGTCTAGGGCAACCGCCTGAGCACGCTCATCCGTCAGGACGTCGTCGACGTGTACGTATTTACCTCCTGGGAATTGATGCCGGAGCATGTGGTCGGCCAACGCTTCCTGGGCAGAAATGCTCAGGCCGAAAAGTCGTTTCGGCGCGTTTATCGGCCACCAACCACCCCAATCAAGCGTTCCGCCGGAGCGGTTCCGTTTGGGATTGACCGTGAACTTGGATGACATCGTGCCGATGGAGAGCACCCGGACATCACCCTCTGACCGCGACACGCCAAAGAACTTGTACGCCTCATGGACGCCCAGTTGCCCTGGCGCATTGGCAAACAGCCCACCATCCACGTACTGGCAGTCGTTGAACACGTAGCGGGGAAACACAATCGGTGCTGCGCTGGTCGCCATAGCTACATCGACTATGCGATGGCGATGGTCCGTCTTAAAGTCTTCGTGATGCGGTGTCTTGAAAACTACCGGCAGCCCGCGCGTGTAGTTGATGGACGGCACGATGACCGGATGCAAACACTCGCCAATCAGCCGCTGACCAAAAACGTCCTCACTGGACAGGTGTTGAAAAAGTGTCTGGCTGCTGTACTGAGAACGGAAGAACCCGCGAATGGAGAACCGCCTACGGAAAATGGCTTCCCCATGTTTTTCAAAGAGCTCAACCATCGTCCGGGCCGGGATTTCAAGCGCGACCGCCAAGGCCAGGATGCCACCGATGGATGTACCGGTAACTAAATCAAAGCGCGAACCGATGGGTGCATCAATTTGCCGCTCGATTTCCGCCAATATGCGAGCCGTAAACAGCCCGCGATAACCACCGCCAGACAAGGCAAGGATTTGAAACCGCGATTTTTCTGTAGTCATCCACTTCCCCAAGGCAACTAGCGAATCTAGCCAGCTACTTCTTTTTCTGATGGCCGGCACCATACTGCGGTGGAAGACCGTTGTACAGAGTTAGCACTCCGTGGCCAAGAGTGCTAAGGCCCACTATAGGCGCCGTGTTGGAACAGGTCAAGGCACTATATGTAGTAATAAGTGCAGTGTAAATCACATTAACGTTTGATAAAGCGGCAGAGCTACGCTAATTCAGCATTAGCGTGCCGGGCGACTTGGCTGTGCGGGGTGAGTTTCGTATGGCTGGCGAAAATTGCGGAATCTCTGCCTTCCCACAAGTGCAATTGCAACTGGTAAGCGCCATTAAATGGCGGCACACCACCAGCAGGAGGGCCGGGTGACTGTCATGTTGACCTCAACGGTGTCACATAAGGAATTGGTGTCCGGGATGATTTCACCGAGTAAACCGGCTGCTGCACTCGCATACCAACGCCATCTGGGTATTGGACTTTGGCATTGCGTGGTATCTCGACCGTACGACACTTACCGTAGCCCCAATGGGCACTTGCACGCCAGCGCGTCGTTTCACTCGAAAAGTTCAATATTTTTATCAGCGATATTGCTGTATGCAGCGACCTAGCCGCCGGTGCACCCCAGATTTATGGTCTTTTGGTTTCGCTAGCAGCGGCTCGCCGTAAACGAATACTTAGACGACCGCACTCCGATTTTTTTGACTTGTGGCTTGTTAGCTCGCTGATGTGGCGCAGCAGTGCTGGTCAGCATGAGGGGGGTGATGGTCGGGACTGGTGCGATGGTCTCGAACCATTGTTCCCGACCGAGAGCCCGGGCAACCAGGACGAGTGTGCAACACACGACCCGCTGCAGCCTCCCAGATTCCGCAGTCGGCGAACACAGTTTTCGACGATATACGCATCTCGATGCGCGAGTGAAGTCTGGGCGGAGGGGTGCGCTGGTTACGAAAGCACCACCGGCGACTGCGCGCAAATTTCCGCTGCAGACATGGCTGTCTTCAGGCTCCGGCTCCTTTCGCTGCCCGGAAAATCAATGCTTGAATGGTCGGCCTTCATTTGCTAGGTTGGTTTTCGGCGCAATGCCAACCAGGCCCCGTTCTATCCACCGCCTCTGCACCGCAGACCGGCGAAGTCCCTTTTTATGAGAGGGTACGTAGTGGGTGGACGCGATGCGACCAGTCGAGTGCGACGCAAACCGGGCGCTAACGAGGCCAGTTTTGGTCGGTCTGTTGGGGCAGGCCGGAAATGGGGACGGAATCCACGTCCATCGCTGCCAAGCACGCGAGCAGAAATGCTGCCGAGAACCGTTTCCGGTTCACTTTGCGGTTGATTTGGTCGGCCGACTCATTGATGCCATACCGTTCCAGCCGTCGGGCCAACTCCTTGTAGCCCAGCTTGCGCTGCCTCATTCCATCCAGAAGCAGCATTTTGGCTTGCCCCTCCCATCGAGCGTAGGGCGCTTCCTCTGGCGCCTGTTCATCGCGCTGCGCACTTCGCATCCCCGTCCTCCAGCCTTCTCCGGCGCGCCGTCTTTTGGGGCGTCCGTACGCCTACAAGCAAAAATCGGTCTTATACGACCGATTCGCCAATTATGCCTGTCCGGCGTCCCTACACGTCTTTATCAGCAATTGATTCTCAGGTTGTGATGCTGGACAAGGCCCAACTAACCCAACTCTTCGACCGGCACGGCACTCCACCAGCCGGCCGCCAACTCGTTCTGGATGCGCGAATCCAGGCTCCTGTGCGAGCGGTACAGTCCCGCGGCGGTAATGTCATCACTGTGTTGAGCAGCCGCAAGATGGGGCGCGAAATCGCCACCGAAAGCCGCCACATTGAGTTTCCCGCCGCGATTGGCATGGAGTACGACGACCGTGTTCTCGAGTACTACCCGCAACCGTGCGAAAGGCGGTTCGAATTCATCGATGCCGCGACAGGGGAAATCCACTCGCACCGGCATATCCCTGATTTCCTGACCATCAGGGAAGATGGCTTCACGCTTGAAGAATGGAAGTCCGAGACCAAGCTCGAGCGTTTGGCCGAACGGTATCCATACCGTTACGTTAAGGAGCGCGATGGCCTGTGGCGCTCGCCACAAATCGAAGAGCAACTGGCCGAGCTCGGCATTCACTACCGAATCTGCAGCGACGCGGCTATATCCCGCCGCCGCGTGGAGAACCTGCTCTATCTGGAGGACTATTTTCAGCCAGCAGCCGAGCTATGCCCGTATGACACATTGGCAGTAATCAGCGAGGCGCTGAAGGAGCATGGCTACCTATCGTTTTCGCAGTTGCTCGCAGCACCCTACGAACTCAAGGCGGACCATCTCAACAAGGCCATTGCCGACAACCTGGTCGTCACCGACCTCGACCGCGAAACGCTGACAGAGAAGCGGTTGTTTCATCTCTATCGAGATGAGGTCCTGCGCGATTTCATGTTGGCCCATGCCTCTGTGAATCGCGTTCCAGCGCTCGGGCGCTTCGTGCTCGACATCGCGAAGGGGACCAAGTTCGAGTTCGATGGAAGGGAACTCACAATAGTCTTGGTGGGGGAAGAGACTGTTGTGTGCAACGAGCGGAATGGCTCGACCACCACCCTTGCCCGCGAGTGGCTAATAGCTGCGTACGAGAAGAACCAAATCACTGTCACTTCTGGTAGCCACGCCGAGCCAGAAGACTGGAGTTCCCATTCGTCGGAAGAGCTGGAGATTGCATCGCGGCGGCAAGAGATGCTTGAGTCTCCGCCGCCTGAGACAGTCATTTCTTCTCGGACCTTGCGGCGTTGGGCAGCACGCCAGCGCATCGCCGAGGCTAATGGAGAACACGAGGTCCTGGCGTTAGTTCGGCGGATTGCCAACCGAGGCAACCGTACGGCTCGAATCAGTGAAATGCAGATGACCCTGGTAGACCGGGTCATCGAGGAGCATTGGCGGAACAATAAAGCCATCAACTACAAGGCCTGCTACAAGTTCCTAGAAACTGCATGCGAGAAGGAAGGGGTGCAACCCGTTTCGTATCCAACGTTGATAAGGCACATAAAGGCAACGGAGACCAATCAAGATGTTCGGACGCGGTATGGCAAGCGTATCGCCTACCAGCAGGACACTTTCGTGCCCGTCCTGCACTACGACACGCTGGTGCACGGTCATCGGCCACTCCAGTACGTTCACATCGACCACACCCAGCTCGATATTGAAGTTATCTCCAGCCGGACCGGCAAACCACTCGGGCGCCCCTGGTTGACCTTTGCCGTCGACGCATGGTCCCGGCGCATTGTCGCGTTCTATCTAACCTTCGACTCGCCGTCATACGTCTCGGTCATGATGGTCATTCGGGACTTGGTTCGCCGATACCATCGATTGCCGCAGTTCATCGTCGTCGACAACGGTACTGATTTTCGCGCGTCGGCGTTCGTATCTTTTCTCAAGGGACGAGGCACGAAATTGCGTTTCCGCCCCGCCGGTCAGCCCCGGCACGGCACTGTCCTTGAGCGCCTGTTTGGGCGGGTGCATACCGAGTACATCCACAACTTGGCTGGGAACACGAAGGCGACCAAGAATGTACGTTCGGTCACTGGTTCACATCTGCCGGACAAACTCGCCGAGTGGAATCTTCAACAGCTTTATTACGGTATTCGGTATTGGGCTACCGAGTATTACGACCAAGAGCAACATCCGGCGCTTGATGAATCGCCAAGGGAGGCCTTTCAACGTGGTTTGCGTGAAAGCGGTGAACGTGAGCAAACGTACATCCTGTTCAACCGGGATTTTTTGATTGCAACTTGCCCGCCAGTGGACCGTAAGGGTACGCGCGACGTTAACCGACAGCGCGGGGTCAAAGTGGGCGACCGGTTCTACTGGAGCGAAGTGTTTCGCTCATCGAGCGTAGCGGGTGGGACCTTCCCCGTACGGTACGACCCCTGGGATGCCTCTTCGGTATACGTCTGGGTTAATGACCAGTGGCATCAAGCAGTTTGCCGGGCACTACTTGGCTTGGGTCAGCTGACGGAAGTTGAGCAGAAGCTGGTGTCCCAAGAATTTCTCCGTCGGACAAAAACAAAAGAAGCAGACCCGCAGGCTCGTCAACGCCTGCGCGAGTTTCTCCAAGTTTTCACGCCCGAGGGCGCTACGGCCATGGAGTTGGAGCGCCAGGCCGAGAACAAATCGCTCTACGACAGCTTACAGCTGGCGAGCGTCACGCCTGTGCCGCTGTCGCCCCGACTTAGCCTCACTGAGGAAATATCTAGTGCTGCCGACGTGCCGGCAGAGCCGAGTTCAACAACGACAAATCCGTCCACGCCCCTGCATGAGGCGACAGGGTTGGACGACCCTTTCGATTTTGATGATTTTTGAGACAACCCTATGTCGCAACAGAACTCTTCTGCACTGTCGCCAGTTCAGTCTTCCTCCAGCGTATTGCTGGCCAAGCGTATCAAACATACTCGTGTCATGGAGGTGATGGCTGAGCTTGATACGCTGATTTATCCGGGCAGCCAGGACAGCATCCTGCTGGTATGTGGGCCTACGGGGGCAGGTAAAACAACTTTGGCGAAGCATATGGTCCATGAGACATTGGACCGGACTCGCGTCGAGATGGAATCGAACGCCGGTGTGGTTCCCGCAATTTATGTTGAAGCCCCCGCATCGGGCGAGCACGATTTTTCATGGCGACTGTTCTATCAGCGCATCCTTGCGCAGCTCGGTGATGACCTCGACTCGCCGAAGGTCGCATATGGCGTTGACGCCCAATCCGGAAGGATGGTGCGTCCTCGGGGTGCAAGTGGCAACAGTCTCGCAGCGCTGCGTACAGCGGTCGAACGGGGACTGCGTGAGCGGCAGGTGCAGTTTGTCGTCATTGACGAGGCGGCCCACATCATTCGCCAGACGCGCAGTAACAACAAGCTCGAGATTCAACTGGACACACTGAAGTCGCTGGTCAATCAGTGTGGCACCCAGATGGTCATGGTCGGCTCGTATGACCTGTACCAGCTGGTGTCCCTGTCGGGGCAGCTCGCTCGGCGCACCCATGTGCTGCATTTCGAGCGCTATCGAAGTGACCGAGGGGAAGACGTTCGTTCCTTTGAAGCCTGTGTTCGCTCGTTCGAGAAGGCGCTGCCGCACCTTTGGGGGGGGCAATTGACTGGCTACACCAAGGAACTCCATGAGAACACGCTCGGATGTGTGGGGACGTTAAGCAGCGTGTTGACCCGAGCGGCCAGACTTGCAGAAGCAGGCGGAGCCTGGACTATCGACGCCCTGAAGCGGGCACTCCTCAATGAGGCTCAGCGCACGCGCATCCTCGAGGAAATCATCGATGGCGAGACCGCTATCGGTCCGAGCCTCACGCGGGTTATGTTTAAACCGCAGCGTTCTGGTGCAGGTCACAGCAGGAGCGCCGCGTGAGCACACAGTTGTCGAATCCACGCTCGGTCTTGCACGCGCTTGCGCCCAACGGTGTGGGGACCCCCGGCGTTGAAAGCCTGTTGAGCTATCTCTGCCGGCTTGCCGTGTCGCACGCGGTGTCAGTGACGGAACTATCGCGCAAGATTGCAAAGACTGTCGGTTGGGAGCTCTGTGACAACTACAACTGGAAGCGCCTCCACCTTAATGGCAATGGTGAAGCAGCGAGGAATTGGTCGGGTGCGCTCTCGGCACTGACAAGTGTTGAACAACTGGACCAGCTGACGCTGCTTCCATGGGCCGATGTTGTTGCTCAACAGAGCTTGACGACCATGTCGGCGCGTTGGTGCCCGCAATGTTTCGCTGAGGACCAAGCTGCAGGTCGCTCGCCGTATCTGCGGTTGGCGTGGGACATTGGCTGCGTGACAGCGTGCCCGCGACACCGAGCGCAGTTGGTCCACGTTTGTCCTGACTGTGGACGGACAGATGCGCGGCATAGGTTTGCCTATGTCGTACCCGGATGGTGTGCGCATTGTGGAGCGTTTCTTGGTGATGTTGAACATCCCATGCCCGCCACCCCGGAGGAGACCTGGAAAGCGTCCCAAGTCGGCGACATGCTCGCGGCACAAGCAACGCTTCAGGCTGTGCCGGCTCGGGAATCTCTACATGAAGGTCTGCGCGAACTGGTTGCTCGACTGGACCATGGCAAGAGCGCTGCGTTTGCGCGGCGAATCGGACTGAGCAAGGGCACGGTGCACCATTGGCTGAAAGATGGCGGCATTCCTGCTTTGCCCGCCCATCTTCGTATTGCTTCGCAGACCGGACTATCGCTTGCCAAATTGTTGGCTGGTGACTTGGCTAACTGGTCGCCCACAACTGAAGTTCACCAATTGACCTTCCTGTTTCCACGCCCAGGGGAGCGGGCAGCTCGAAGAGAACTGGACTGGGCGCAGATACGCGCAGAACTGACGGCCATGGGGAAGTTGTTGGTTCCCGTGAGCGTGGCTGAGGCAGCGCGATGCCTAGATGTCGACGTGCGCTTACTCTATCAGAGCGCGAACAAGGAGGCTCGCATCCTGGCCGAGCGCTGGCGGCAATATATGCGGCGCCGCGGAGAGCAAAGTGTTGCGAATGCATGTGAGGCCATCGAGGTTGCCTGCCAGGACATCGCCGGTCAAGGCAAGGCAATCAATCTCCGAGAGGTGAGAGAGCGGGTCCCCCCAGAGGTCATCGGGAAAGTGCGCAACGTTATTAGCCTCATTCAGGGCGCGAGAGAGCGTAACGAGGCGGGCTGACCATCTCGAACCAAAGAAAAAGCCGACCACTTGGTCGGCTTTTTTGCGTCTGCTGTTCCTGCCGCGAGCGGGAAAAACCGCTCAGGCTAACACCGGTTTTCGATAAAACATAACGTGTCCCAACGGGTAAACAACAATAACCTGTCCAGATGGCCACTTTATGCTTAACGGCACACTCCGCTAGAAGCGCGGCATTGTCGAAGAAGTGGTGGGACGTACAGGACTTGAACCTGCCTGCCTGCGTCGGTAAACCGTCGCTGCTCGACCCATGAGCTACCGTCCCGCCCTTACTATATCGACCCTTCCTGAGGAAACCCGAGTCGGGACATTTCCCTAGCCCAATCGGTCAGTCGATCGGGGCGGCCGAGGCATCCGGACGCTCTAGCCCGGAATGATCTTGCGCCGCCGCAAGTCGTCGAAGATGCGCATGAACATCGCTTCCGTCTCCACGTATTCATGAAAGCCGAAACGGCGTGCCTTGGAGCCGTCGCCAAACATGTCGTAGTCCCACGAGAACACGAAGTCGGCAAAGCGCCACGAAGACACGTCGCAATACGGCGTGTCAGTCAACCCATGCCTCGCGATTATGCTTTGCCACAGCGGTTCCTTGTCGGCCATGACGGTGTCGAGCGATAGGTGCAGCGGCGGGGCGACTTCCAGATCAAAATAGCGCGCGATCTTGGGCCACATTTCGCTCCAGCGGAACAGATCACCGTTGTTGATGTTGAAGGCCTGATTGGCACAGCGCGGCGCGGTCGCGGCCCACACGGTGGCGCGGGCGAGCAAGCCGGCATCAGTCATCTCAAGCAGGTGGTCGTACGCGCCGGGTTTGCCGGGAAAGCGCAGGGGCAGGCCCAGCTCTTTCGATATCGACGCGTACATGGCAATGGCCACGGCCAGGTTCATCGGGTTGCCCAGCGCAAAGCCGCCGACCACCGCTGGGCGGATGGCCGACCATGTCCACACCTTGCTATGCTGGCGTGCTTCCAGAAAGGTCTGCTGGTCGAACATGAATTCGGGCGGCATGAAGTGCGCATCGGTTTCGCGTGCCGGGGTCTTGAAGGGCCCCAGGTGGCCGCCGTAGACCTTGTAGCCCTGCATCAGGCTGATGTGCGCGAGGTGTGGCGCCGTGGCTTCCATGGCGTCGACCACGTTGGTCAGCATGGTGAGGTTGGGCGGCACGAGTTCGGCCCAGGTCGGGCGGTCCTGGTAGGCGGCGTAGAAAATGTGTGTGACGTTGCTGAGCGCACCGAGCTTGGTGCGGGCGCCGGCCGCATCGAGCAGGTCGACGGCGATGTGGTGCACACGCTCGGTCGACTCACCGCCGCGTCGCGACAGGCCGACGATGTGCCAGTCGTTCAGCGTGGCAAGGTGGTCGATCAGGTTGCGGCCGATCACGCCTTGGGCGCCGACGACGAGCGCGACTTTGTGGTGTGCAGTCATGATGGTGTGCGGTGGTGCGATGTTTGATCAGACGGTTTGCGGGCGCTGCGTTGTGGCATCTTCAGTGCCATGCAGGCGCAGGCCGATGGCGATGAGGAGCAGCGCACCGACGGGGGCCAGGGCGGCGACCCAAGGCAGGGCGGTCAGCCCCGGGCCATGTGAGATGACCACGCCGCCAACCCACGCACCGAGCGCATTCCCCAGGTTGAACGCCGCGATGTTGAAGCTCGACGCAATGCTCTGGCCGGCACCTTGCGCCTTCTCCAGCACCCACATCTGCAGCGGCGGTACGGTGGAGAAGGCCACGGCGCCCAGTAGCGCCACGAACACCACGGCCCACACCTTGTCGTGCACGGCAAACGTCATCAGCGCGAGCGTCACGGCCAGGGCAACGAGGGTGCCGATGAGCGTGCCGCGCAGGTGGCGGTCTGCCAGCCGACCGCCCACCAGGTTGCCGGCGATGAGCCCGCCGCCAAACACGAGCATCACCGGCGAGACGGCCGCGCTGGTATAGCCCGTTACCTCGATCATGAGCGGGGCGATGTAGGTGAACACCGCAAACACACCGGCATAGCCGAGCACCGTGGTCAACAGCCCGAGCAGCACGGGGCCGCGCATCAGCACACGCATGTCCTGGCGCCAGTCGCCGGCATCCTGCGGGGCGGGTTCGTTCGGTACGAAGCGGGCGATGACGGCCAGCGCCACCACACCAACGGCCACGATGGCCCAGAACGCGGCGCGCCAGCCATACGCCTGGCCGAGCCACGTGCCCAGCGGCACGCCAAGGATGGACGCCACCGTCAGCCCCGTGAACATGATGGCGATGGCAGAGGCGCGGCGGTTGGGCGGCACCAGACCGGTGGCGACCACCGAGCCGACACCGAAGAACGTACCGTGTGCAAATGCGGTCAGCACGCGGGCGGTCATCAGCAGGGCGTAGTTGGGCGCCAGCGCACAAGCCGCGTTGCCCACCGTGAAGATGACCATCAGCCCCAGCAGCACGGCCTTGCGTGGCCAGCGCGCCGTGAGCGCTGTCAGTACCGGAGCACCCAGTACGACACCGAACGCGTAGCCGGAAATCAGCAAGCCGGCCTGTGCGACGCTGACGTGCAGGTCTGCGCTGGCCTCCAGCAGCAACCCCATCAAAACGAATTCAGTCACGCCGATGCCGAATGCACCGGCGGTCAGGGCGAGTAAAGCGACAGGCATGGTCCTATGTCCTCAAAGCTGGCTTCAGTGGCGGAATTCGGGCAAGTATGTCGATGCTGAGTCTTGTGCGATAGACTGCCTGGAAGCACAACATCTATGAATTGAAATCACAATGTCGCGGCTTGATGTCAATCGCTTTGGCGAGATGGAAGTCTTCGTGCGGGTGGTGGAGCAGGGCGGGTTTTCGGCGGCGGCGCGGGCGTGTCGGATGACGCCGTCGGCGGTGAGCAAGCTGGTGGCGCGGTTGGAGGCACGGCTTGGTGCACGATTGGTGAATCGCTCAACGCGGCGCTTCCAGCTCACGCCGGAAGGCGCGGCATTCTATGAACGCAGCGTGGCGGTGCTGGCGGATCTGGACGAGGCAGAGCGCGAGGCTTCATCCGGTGCGCAGCCGTCGGGCCGTTTGCGTGTCAACTCCAATGTGCCGGTGGGCACGCATCTGCTGCTGCCGATCGTGCCGGCATTTCTGGCGTGCCATCCGCAGGTGTCGCTCGACATTGCGCTGACGGATCGGGTGGTCGATCTGCTGGAAGACCGCACCGATGTTGCACTGCGCAGCGGGCCACTGAAGAGCTCCCGCCTGGTCGCGCGCAAGCTGGGGCAGACGCGGCTGATGGTCGTGGCCTCTCCTGACTACCTGGCGCGCATGGGTACGCCGCGCACGCCGGCCGACCTGGCCGAGCACAACTGCCTGGCGTTCAGCTACGTGCGCGCGGTCAACGGCTGGCCTTTCACGAAACGGGGGCGCCGCACCGAGGTCATGCCGCAGGGCAACACGCAGATCAGCGACGGCGAGGCCCTGCGCGCTGTGGCCGTGGCCGGTCTTGGTTTGGCGCGACTGGCCGAGTTTCAGGTGCGGGCGGATCTTGATGCCGGGCGCCTCGTGCCGGTACTAGAGGAGTACAACCCTGGCGAAACCGAAGATATTCACGCGGTTTATGTCGGTCAGGGCGCGCATTTGCCGGCGCGTGTGCGGGCGTTTCTGGACTTTCTGGTCGCGCATGTGAAGGTTGCCTAGGCGGCAGTGCCCCCACGCTGGAAGGGCGTGGCGTTCACATTCGTAAATCCCTTCAAGTTGGTCAGCGGCGTGCCGTTTACCGCCACATAACGTGTGCTTGAACGGGGGAAGACGATGTCTCAACTGGAAGTCGATGAACGGACCAATCTGACGAACAACAACCGCTTTGAACTGTTGCTGTTCCGCCTGGGCGAATCCGCGCGCTCCAACCAGCGCGAGATGTTCGGCATCAACGTGTTCAAGGTGCGCGAGATCATGGTCATGCCGCCTGTCACGCACGTGGCGGATGCCGGTGCCCACATCCTGGGTGCGGTGAACGTGCGCGGCCAGATCATCCCGGTGATCGACCTGGCCAGCGTGATCGGCACCAAGAACGGCAATGCCAACATCCTGCTGATTACGGAATACGCGCGTTCCACGCAGGGCTTTGCGGTGGAAGAGGTGGACGAGATCGTCCGCCTTGAGTGGAGCCAGATCTTCCCGGCCGAGGCCAGCGTGGGCAGCAGCAACATCACCAGCCTTGCGCGCCTGGACGGCAATGCCGACAACTCGCGCTTGGCGCAAGTGATCGACGTCGAGCAGATCCTGGTCGACGTGTTCCCGACCCGCCGTGCCGATCTGGCACCGGACAACGATGAGCGTCCGATCAAGCTGCCGCCGGGTGCCAAGCTGCTGGTGGCGGACGATTCCGGCCTGGCGCGCTCGCTGATCGCCAACGGGCTGGAGGCGATGGGCGCACCGTACGTGATGACCAAGAGCGGCCAGGAAGCGTGGGATACGCTGCAGAACATCGCACGTGACGCGGCCCGTGAAGGCAAGACCGTGCGAGACAAGATCGCACTCGTGCTGACCGATCTGGAAATGCCCGAGATGGATGGCTTCACGCTTACGCGCAAGATCAAGACCGAGCCGGCATTCCAGTCGATTCCGGTGGTGATCCATTCGTCGCTGTCCGGCTCAGCCAATGAGGACCACGTGCGCCGCGTCGGTGCCAATGGCTACGTGGCCAAGTTCGAAGCCAACGAACTGGCGCAGGCGATTGCTTCGGCGCTGGGCTGATCGTTAGCCGCTCGCCAACTCCGGCGGCGTGCAATGCGCCGCCGGAAGTATCGTGTGCACTACTTGCGGCTCTGGTGGTCGCCGCCGAGCGGGTCGACGACAATCATCGTGCGGTCCAGCACACCGTTGTCGTCAAAGAGTGCGTTGAAGTGTGCCTGCTGATACCCGGCAACGTACATCCGGTATGACCACGCCTCGCGCTTCATGAGCGGGTAGTATTGCGTCGGCTCGCGCGGCATGCCGAAGCGCTCGGCCACATCGTGCTTGGTCCACACACCCGGGCGCGCTTCATAGATTTCCTTTTCGGTCAGCATCTGGCGAAACCCGGTGAGTTTGCCGCCGCTGTCGAAATCCGCTGCATAGACCTCGTGCCCCATGGGCTGCTTCGAATAGATCCAGCGTTGCGTGCCACCCGCGAGCTGATAGGTTTCGGTGGGTGTGCCGAAGGCCGTGCGCACGGCGCTTTCCGGTTGGCCGATCATCTTCTGCGCGGTCTGCACCGGCTCCAGCGACGCACAGGCGCAAAGCGCAACTGCGGTCGCGCCAATTCCGATCCATTTGGTGAGTTGAGTCTGCATGGCCATCCTCCGGTGTCTACGCGGGCCGTATCCGAATAGTAAACACCTTAGGCATGGCGGTTATTCCATGGGTTCTGGCGTGCCTTTCCAAGGCGGCGGCAGGATCACTCAAGGGTTGTGGTGGCAAAGGGATACTGCGATGCACTATGCATCGTTCACCAAAGGCTCCGTGGTTGCAGCGGCCGGCCGCCATCGCCGCTTGGCGCCCGGGTGGGCTGGCGGGAGGCGGTCATGGCCGAACAGCTTGCCGCGCAGTGTGCCCGGCGCGTAGGCGGTCTTGTAGACGCCTCGGTTCTGCAGCTCCGGTACCACCAGATCAATGAAGTCGGCATAACTTTCCGGCGTGACGGTGCGCGCCAGGTTGAAGCCATCGATGTCGGTCTCATCCATCCAGCGCTGCAGGGCGTCGGCTACCTGCTGCGGGTCTCCGACAATGGTTGTGTAGCGGCCGCCCAGGGCCAGTTGATCAAGCAGACGGCGCACGGTGAATTGTGTGTCGCCGCCGGTTGCGCGACGGATGGAAGATTCGATTGCGTTTGTTTGCACCGCGCGCAGCGGGTCGTCCAGCGCATAGGTCGAGTAGTCGACCCCGGACCCTGCGGAGAAATGCGCAAGGCCGGCTTCCGCGCTGGCGTAGCGCTGGTATTCGGCCAGCTTTTCACGTGCGAGCGCTTCAGTCTTGTCGACCACCACGGTGATGCCCATGAAGACCTTGACGTCGTCGGCACGGCGCCCAGCCTGCACGGCAGCCTGGCGCAACTGCGCCACTTGGTCACGCGTGGCCGAGAGGCTCTGTCCAGACAGGAACACGCACTCTGCATGCTGCCCCGCGAAGATCTGCCCACGTGCGGAAGACCCCGCCTGAAACAGCACCGGCGTGCGTTGTGGAGAGGGCTCGCTCAGGTGATAGCCCTCCACGTTGTAATAGCGGCCGTGGTGGTGGATGCAATGCACCTTGTCGGGTTGTGCAAACACACGCGCTGCACGGTCGCGCAGTACCGCGTCGTCTTCCCAACTGCCTTCCCAGAGCTGGTAGACCACGTCGAGAAATTCATCGGCGCGGTCGTAGCGCGCGTCGTGAGCGATCTGCTCGCGCAGGCCCATGGCGCGGGCAGCGCTGTCCAGATAGCCGGTGACGATGTTCCAGCCGACACGCCCTTCGGTCAGGTGGTCGAGCGTGGAGAAGCGCCGCGCAAACAGGTACGGCGCTTCATACGTCAGGTTGACGGTCAGGCCGAAACCGAGATGCTCCGTCACGCCCGCCATGGCCGAGACGAGCATCAACGGATCGTTCACAGGCAACTGGATCGACTCGCGCAGCGTGAGGTCGGCCGATTGTTGGTAGACGTCGTACACGCCCACGATGTCGGCAATGAACAAGCCGTCGAACAGGCCACGCTCCAGCAGCTTGGCAAGATTGGTCCAGTAACTGAGCTTGCGGTAGTCGGCAGAGTTGTCGCGCGGGTGCGTCCACAAGCCGTGGTTGATGTGGCCTACGCAGTTCATGTTGAACGCGTTGAGCAGGATCGATTTCTTGGCCATCGTGCTTAGGCGCCCAGGCTGGTGAGGGTGGGCAGCGCATCAGCGGGACGCTGCAGCAGCACGCCAAGGATCTCGCGCCGCCACGCGTCGTAGAGCGAAACGTAGTTGCGCGTGTCGATGCCGGCCGCGCGTTCGTTCAGCGCCCACGATTCGCGCAGGTAATCGCCCAGCAGCACTTGCAGCTTGTCATCGGCTTCCAGCACTTCACCGACGAGCTGTTCGCGTTGCCCATCCGATGCGGCATTGAGCTTGTTATGCCACCACTCTGTGATGAGGATGCGGTGCACCTCTTCGTCCGGCATGATGCGGTTCTCGGCAAAGTCACGGTTGGCGAGATCGAGCACGCGCGAGGTGCGCCGGTTGACTTGCAAGCGCGCAAGGATGTGATGTTCATAGTGGAATTCCCACGCCAGGAAGGCGGCCTGGCTGGTCAGTGGGTAGTCGCCGAGGATGTCCCAGTGGTGTCGCACGTCTTGCGCAATGCGCTCGATCTGGTCGTGCCCTGACAGCACGCGGATGCGCTCGCGCGAGGCCACGGCGTGAAAGCCGTCGTCGCCGATCTGTCGTGAGAGCGCGAGCTGGAAGTCGGGCTCATCCCGAAACAACCGGTCCAGCCCGGCGCTTGCCAGTTGCACGATGAATAGATCATGCGCGGCGTTCCACACCGCGTAGTCGATTACGCCTGCCCATTCTTCCGGGGTTTGCGCATCGCGCGGTGGTTCTGTGCGCGAGGGCGGCAGGTGCGGCGTGTGGTTGGCGGCGACGCGGTCAAAGAGGTCTTTTTCCAGGGCCGCGCCATAGCGCGCGGGGGCCGTTTCGAGGTTGGCTTGGGTCACGTTGACATCCTGCTCGCGGAGGTTGGCTCCGGTTGATCGGTGTGCGCAATCGCCGGGTGGGCGCGCGCGGCAAGGCTGTCATCGTTGCATTGAAGGTGGCGCAGACGAACGAAGCGTTGCGCATGTCGTCAGAACCTGCGCGCAGATCGTGCGGCTTTGTTCAACTGAGGCGGCTACAGGCCATGCTCCACCATCTCGACCACGCGTAGCGCGATGGCGCCTGTCTGTTCGGGCGGGCGGCCGCGCAGCGGGCCGTCGATGATGAGTAGCGCAAGCCCATGCACTGCAGACCATGCGAGGTATTCGGCGCCCGGGCGGCGCTCAGCCGGGAGCACGCCAGCGGCGGTCATGCGATCGAGTGCCAGGCCCAGCAACTGGAACGGGTTCAGCCCGCTATTGCCGGCCTTGTCCGGATCGGCGTCGTTCTCCACTGCATCGGGCACCGCAAATGCGGTGCGGAACAGGCCGGTCTCCATTTGCGCAAAGCGCAGGTAGCCCACGCCGATGGCGCGCAAGGAGGCGCGGGCCCGCGCATCTTCCGGCCAGGTTGGGTCGATTGCGTCCAACTCTGCCTCCATTGCGCGCGCCAGTGCCGCCAGCGCGGCCGCGCGCACGCCCTGCAGCAAGTCTTGCCGCCCTGCAAAGTGCCGATACGCCGCGTTTGGCGCCACACCGGCGCGCCGCGTTGCCTCGCGCAGCACGATGGCATCCGGGCCGCCGGCACGCGCCAACTCAATGCCGGCGTCGAGCAGTGCGCGCCGCAAATCGCCGTGGCGATAAGTCGATCGCGCAGGCGGGCGGGGTGGTTCCTGGGTCATGCAATCTCCGCAAGCTTTATGTGGACACTGTTCATTATGTCTGCTATCGTTTGTGGACAGTGTTCACAAATCAACACTAGACGCTGTTGCTGTAGATTCCAAGGCGCTTTTTTCTTCATTGGAGGCCGACATGACAACTGCAACAGACACCGCAAATGATGAAGCGCAGGTGCGCGCGCTGATCGAGGCGTGGGCCGCCGCCGTGCGCGCCAAGGACGTGGACGCTGTGATGCGTTACTACGCGCCCGATGTGGTGGTGTTTGATGTCATGCCGCCGCTGTTTGTAAAAGGTGCCGATGCCTACCGTCGCAACTGGCAGGGCTGGTTCGATGCGCTGGAAGGGCAGGCCGATTTCCAGTTTGTCGAGCAGCACCTTGAGGTGAGTGGCGACTTGGCCTATTGCTTCAGCGTGAACCGCTTGCGCGCGCGCTATCGCGACGGTGCCAAGCACGATGCGCAAACGCGCGCCACGGTGTGTTTCCGCAAGATCGATGGTCGCTGGCAAGTCGTGCACGAGCACGCCTCGGTACCAATGCCAGTGCCCGAGCCGGCGTGCAATTGATTGAGCGTGTTACCCAGGCTGCGCGATGCGATGCGCAGCCGGATCGTCCCACCCCAGAGTCCCTACCCAAGGAGTTGTGATGCAAATTCAACCGTATCTGTTCTTCGAAGGTCGTTGTGAGGAAGCGCTCGAGTTCTACAAGAAGACGCTCGGCGCCAAGGTTGACGTGGTGATGCACTACAAGGATGCGCCCAAGGATGCGCAGCCCACTGCCGAGCAATGCGGCGGCATGGCACCTCCGCTCGACAAGGTGATGCACGCAGCCTTCCGCGTAGGTGAGACGCAGGTGCTGGCGTCTGATGGCATGGCTTCGGGCAAGACCGATTTCAAGGGCTTCGGGCTGTCGGTAAGCGTGGCAGACAAGGCCGAGGCAGAGCGTACGTTCAAGGCGCTGGGCGAGGGCGGCCAGGTATCGATGCCGATGTCGGAAACCTTCTTTGCCAACGCATTTGGCATGGTGGTCGATCGTTTTGGCATCACGTGGATGGTGATTGCACCCAAGCCGATGTAAGCGGAACCGAGTGCAGCGCAGCGGCTACCCAGCGGTGGCCGCTCCGAAAAAGCCGCAGGAAGACTGCCTTGGCATCTGGCGAATGTCCGGTGCTAGACTGCGCTTTCACCGGGGCCTTACCAATATCAACGAAACCACCCCTGGGTGACCGGCTGTCCTGGCCGCGGCCCTTCGCATGACCTGCGCGAAGGCGTCCATTCACCTGCTGCCCTCATCTCTGGAGAACGTCTTCATGCTGAAGATCATTGCGATCGTCATCGTCGTTGCCATTGTTGCCGTGCTTGGCTTTGCCGCCACGCGCCCGGACAGTTTTCGCGTGCAGCGCGAAGTCGACATCAAGGCGCCGCCCGAAAAGGTGTTTGCCCTGATCGACGATTTTCACCACTGGACTGCCTGGTCGCCGTGGGAGAGGCTCGACCCGGCGATGAAGCGAACGTATGGTGGCCCGAACAATGGCAAGGGCGCGAATTATGCGTGGGAAGGCTCCAGCAAGGTGGGCGCCGGGCGGATGGAGATTGTCGATGCAGCGTCGCCTGCGCGCATCCAGATCCAGCTGGATTTTCTGAAGCCCTTCGAAGCCCACAACACAGCGGAATTCACGCTGAAGCCTGCGGGCGATCTCACCCATGTGACCTGGGCCATGTACGGCCCGAGCCCATTCATCTCCAAGGTGATGGGCTTGTTCTTCAGTATGGACACGGTGATCGGTAAGGATTTCGAAACCGGTCTCGCCAATCTCAAATCGGCAGCGGAGTCCTGATAGGAGCCGCGGCGCATTCAAGGAGTGGTTCCATGACGCATGGCATTGACGAACGCAAGCGCTGGCTTGCCCTCATCGTGCTCTGCCTGGGCGTGCTGATGATCGTGCTGGACACGACCATCGTGAACGTCGCACTGCCGTCCATCCGGGCGGATCTGGGCTTTACCGAAACTTCGCTGGTGTGGGTGGTCAACGCTTACATGCTGACCTTTGGCGGTTTCCTGCTGCTGGGTGGGCGGTTGGGCGATCTGTTCGGGCATCGCAAGCTGTTCCTGCTGGGCCTCACGCTGTTTACGCTGGCTTCGGCGGCGTGCGGGCTGGCGAATTCGCAGGGGCTGCTGATCACGGCGCGCGCGGTGCAGGGACTGGGTGGGGCTGTGGTGTCGGCGGTGTCGCTGTCGCTCATCATGAACCTGTTCACCTCGCCGGCGGATCGCGCCCGCGCGATGGGTATCTACGGCTTCGTGTGCGCGGGCGGCGGCAGCATCGGCGTGCTGCTGGGCGGCCTGCTGACCAGCGCGCTGAGCTGGCACTGGATCTTCCTGGTCAATCTGCCGATTGGTGTGGCGGTGTATGCCGCATGCGTGGCGCTGCTGCCTGTTGGCAAACCGCTGGCAGATCGCGCCAAGCTGGATGTGGCAGGTGCCATTTCCGTGACGGCATCACTCATGCTGGCGGTGTACGCCATCGTGCACGGGAATGAAGCCGGTTGGACTTCCGCGCAAACGCTTGCCCAGTTGGGCATCGCTGTTGCATTGATGGTTGCGTTCCTCGTTATCGAATCACGTGTGTCACATCCGCTCATGCCGCTGCACATGTTCACGCTGCGCAATGTGGCCACGGCCAACGTGGTGGGCGTGCTGTGGGCGGCAGCGATGTTCGCGTGGTTCTTTATCTCGGCGTTGTACATGCAACGCGTGCTCGACTACAGCGCCATGCAGGTGGGGCTGGCCTTCCTGCCGGCCAACATCATCATGGCGGTGTTCTCGCTGGGGTTGTCGGCCAAGCTGGTGATGCGCTTTGGCATTCGCGCGCCGCTGTCGCTGGGCTTGCTGGTGGCGGCCGTTGGGCTGGTGCTGTTTGCGCGTGCGCCGGCAGGCGGCAGCTTCCTGCTGGACGTCCTGCCGGGCATGGTGCTGTTGGGCCTGGGAGCAGGCGTGGCCTTCAACCCGGTACTGCTGGCGGCGATGAGCGATGTCGCGCCGGATGAGTCGGGCCTGGCCTCGGGTGTGGTCAACACGTCGTTCATGATGGGCGGCGCGTTGGGGCTGGCGATTCTCGCAAGCCTGGCGGCCGCGCGCACCAACAGCCTGGCGGCTGCCGGTGCCGATACGGCCACTGCACTCAACGGTGGCTATCACCTGGCTTTCCTGCTGGGGGCCATTGCAGCTGTGCTGGCCTCGGCGCTGGCCGGCGCCTTTGTGCGGACGCGTGCGCACGCGCAGACGCAGGATCAGGCGTCCTCCGCAGCGCCCATCTAATCTGAATCACATCGCATGCCTCAATCGAGGCATGCGGCGCCGCTCTCTATTGACCGACCGGTCGGACGGTTTATAATCGATCCAGCCCCAGCGTGGCGCAGATGGCGCGCTGTGCACATCTCGCGAAAGCGGCCGGAGGATCGCATGTACACCCAAAGCCTGGACCAGCCCGGAGGCTTGCCCACCGAACAGGAGCTGGCAGCTGTGCCGCAAGGCGAGGCCGAACTGCAGGCGCGTTTTGACGCGCGCATCGGTGCTGACCACAAGATCGAACCGCAGGACTGGATGCCCGCGCCCTATCGCAAGACGCTATTGCGGCAGATTTCGCAGCATGCGCATTCAGAGGTGGTTGGCATGTTGCCCGAGGGCAACTGGATCAGCCGTGCGCCGTCGCTCAAGCGCAAGGCGATCCTCCTGGCCAAGGTGCAGGACGAGGCGGGCCACGGCCTCTATCTCTACTCTGCCGCAGAAACGCTCGGCAGCACGCGCGACGAGATGATCGATGCGCTGCACGAAGGGCGTGCCAAGTACTCCTCCATCTTCAATTACCCGACGCTGTCGTGGGCAGACGTGGGCGTGATCGGCTGGCTGGTGGACGGCGCCGCCATCATGAACCAGGTGCCGCTGTGCCGTTGCTCGTACGGCCCGTATGCGCGCGCCATGATCCGCATCTGCAAGGAAGAGTCGTTCCACCAGCGCCAGGGCTACGAATCGCTGCTGACCATGATGGGCGGCACGCAGCCGCAACGCGACATGGTGCAGGACGCCGTCAACCGTTGGTGGTTTCCGGTACTGATGATGTTCGGGCCGCCGGATACCGCGTCGCCCAACAGCGCGCAGACCATGGCCTGGGGCATCAAGCGCATCTCCAATGATGATCTGCGTCAGCGCTTCGTTGATGCGACGGTCGAGCAGGCGCGTGTGTTGGGCGTGACGCTGCCCGACCCTGGGCTCACGTGGAATGAGGCGCGTGGTCACTACGATTTCTCGCCGCTGGATTGGTCCGAGTTCAAGCGTGTGCTCGACGGCCACGGCCCGTGCAACCGCGAGCGCCTCGCCACCCGCAAGCGTGCACATGAAGAAGGTGAATGGGTGCGTGAAGCCGCGCTCGCCTATGCGCAAAAGCAGGCGTGCAAGCAGGCCGAGCGTACCGCCGCCAACGAACAAGCTGCCTGAGGAGTTGCACTATGAGTCCAACCACGCATCAACACGAATGGCCGCTGTGGGAAGTGTTCATCCGCAGCAAGCAGGGGCTGGAGCACAAGCATTGCGGCAGCCTGCACGCGGTGGATGCCAAGCAGGCGTTGCAGATGGCACGCGACGTCTACACGCGCCGGCAGGAAGGCATCTCAATCTGGGTCGTGCCCTCGGCCGCCATCACCGCCAGCGAGCCTGACGACAAGCCCATGCTGTTCGACCCGATGGCTGACAAGATCTACCGGCACCCGACGTTCTATCGGCTGCCCGATGAAGTCAATCACATGTGAGCCGTGGCGATGACTTCCAACGCGCATCTGCAGTACATCCTGCGTCTGGCCGACAACGCACTCATTCTTGGCCAGCGCAACGCTGAATGGACGGGGCACGGCCCGGTGCTCGAAGAGGACATTGCGCTGTCCAACCTGAGCCTTGATCTGATCGGCCAGGCGCGACTGCTCTATACGCATGCGGGCCAGCTCGAAGGCGAGCTGACCGGTACGCCGCGCAGCGAAGACGACTATGCCTACTGGCGCAGTGAGCAGGCGTTCCGCAACTACACGCTGCTCGAACTGCCACATGGGGGGCCGCTGGTTGCCACATCTGCTGCGGCGCGCGACTACGCGGTCACCATCGTTCGCCACTTTCTGTACGCAGCGTTGATGGTGCCGTTGTGGGAGGCGCTGGCGGTATCCAAGGATGCAGAACTGGCTGCCATTGCCGCCAAGTCGGTCAAGGAGATGCGCTATCACCTCGCACACACGCGTGATTGGCTGGTGCGCTTTGGCGATGGCACCGAGGTATCGCATGCACGTGCTCAGGCTGCGCTCAACTGGTTGATGCCCTACACCAACGAGTTCTTCGCCGCAGACGCCGTGGAGGATGCCGTGGCCGATGCCGGCATTGGCGTGCGCGTTGCCGATCTGCGTGATGCATGGCAGGCAACAGTGAACGACGCGCTGGCAGAGGCCATGCTCACTTTGCCCGAGTCCGGTCCCTACGTGAGCACCGGCAAGCAAGGCGAGCATTCCGAGCACATGGGCTATCTGCTGGCAGAAATGCAGGGGCTGGCGCGTCAGTTTCCGGGGGCATCGTGGTAACCGAGCCCGTTGCCGGCACCGATGCGGCCACGCGACTTGTGCGCGCTCGGGCTGCGCTGGACGCCGTGAACGATCCGGAGATCCCCGTCGTCACGATTGCCGAACTGGGCATCCTGCGCGACGTGCAGATCGATGGCGACGGGACCTTGGTGGCAACGATCACGCCCACCTATTCGGGTTGCCCGGCGATGGACCAGATTGCTGACGATGCAAGCCGTGCTCTGCAGGCGGCGGATGTGGGTGCGTATCGCGTGCGCTCCGTGCTCTCACCAGCGTGGACGACGGACTGGATCACGCCAGAAGGGCATCGCAAGCTGCGTGAATTTGGTGTTGCGCCGCCAGCCCACGTGGTGACGGTGGATGGTGCACGGCCGATCCGCCTTGTGCGCCAGGGGGAGGGCGAGCACATTGCTTGCCCGCAGTGCGGCTCGCAAGACACGGTGCTCATCTCCGCCTTCGGTTCGACCGCGTGCAAGGCGCTGTACCGTTGCCGCGCGTGCCGCGAGCCGTTTGACTACTTCAAGCCCTACTAGACGAAACGATCGCCATGACCCCGCAATTTCACCCGCTGCGTGTTGCCGAAGTGCGCGGCGAGACGGCCGATACGATTTCCGTGCGCTTTGATGTGCCGGACGACTTGCGCGACGCGTATCGCTTCAAGCAGGGCCAGTTTCTGACGCTGCGCATGCCGGTGCCCGAGCAAGGGCAGGATGACGTGCGGCGCTCGTACTCCATCTGCTGCTCTGTGCAGGACTACGACGCGCATGGCGAGCTACGCGTGGCCGTTAAGCGTGTGGACGCGGGTGTGTTCTCCAACCATCTGCACGACCGCATTCGCGTGGGGCAGGCGCTCGACGTGCTGCCACCCGACGGCCGCTTCTACGTTCCACTCGCTGCGGAAAGCGCGCGCCACTATGTTGCCTTTGCCGCCGGCAGCGGCATCACGCCCATCCTCTCGCTCATCAAGACCACGCTGGCGGCCGAGCCGCACAGCCGCTTCACGCTGGTCTATGGCAATCGCAGCATCGACAGCATCATCTTTGGCGAGGCGCTGGAAGACCTGAAAGACCGCTATCTCGATCGGTTTGCGCTGTATCACGTGCTGTCGCGCCAGGCGCAGGAGATTGCGCTGTTCAACGGGCGGCTGGATGGTGCGAAGACGCATGCCTTTCTGGATGCACTGATTCCACCCGGCGATATCGACGCCGCTTTCATCTGTGGGCCATCCACAATGATCGATGCGGTAGAGGCTGCGCTACTGGAGTGCGGCGTACCGCGCGAGCGCGTGCATGCGGAGCGCTTTGGCGTGCCGGTGGGCGACGCGTCGACTGAATCGGCCAAAGCACGCAAGCGCGCGGCTGTGGCTGGTGATGTGGCGTTGACGGTGGTGCTCGACGGTAAGTCGCACGAGGTGCCGATGGCGGGAGACGCCAAGGTGCTCGACAGCGCGCTGAATGCTGGGCTGGGCTTGCCCTATGCGTGCAAGGGCGGCGTGTGCTGCACGTGTCGTGCCAAGGTGCTGGAAGGGCGCGTGGAGATGGAGAAGAACTTCACGCTGGAAGACTGGGAGATCCAGCAAGGCTTTGTGCTGACGTGCCAGGCGCGGCCGCTCACGCAGCGTGTTGTCGTCAGCTACGACGAACGTTGATCATCAGCCCTTCTTATCGTTCGGGCCGCCGAGCCCGTTCTCCAGCATCTCGATCACCATCTCGGCATAGCCTTCATACGATAGTGGGCCATCGGGTTTGAGCCAGGTGAACGTCCAGTTCATCATGCCGAACAGCATCATCGTGATGGGCGTGCGGTTGGCCTCGTCCACCTTGTCCGGGTAGGCTGCGCCGAGCTGCCGGCCCACGGCCGCCACCACATTCCGCTCACGCGCGAGCACGATGTCGCGCTGTTCGGGCGACAGGTACTTCACGTCGTTGAGCAGCGCCACGTGCCGCGTACGCGACGTCGCGTATTCCGCCAGGAAGGTGCGGATCAGCAGGTGCAGCGTGGCGCGTGCCGACAGCTTGGCGTGCAGCGCATCGCTTTCCGCGCGTTCGACCAGATCGGCCAGCCGCGTGGTGTAGCGGTCGAGCAGATCGAAGAGGATCGCTTCCTTGCCTTCATAGTAGTGATACAGGCGCGACTTCGAGCCACCACAGGCGGCGGCGAGCTGGTTCATCGACACGCTCGGGTAGCTGTCGGCCGCAAAGGCTTCAGCGGCGGTGTCGAGCACGCTTTCGCGGCGCAGTTCGAATTCGTCTTCGTTCTTGACGCGGGACATGTCTGGCGGCACATCGGTTGGATGGCCGCCATGTTAACCGCAACCGGGCGGGTTGCGGCATGGTGATGCGTTAGGCCGGCTCGTGCACGGCCAGGAAATCCAGCACCAGTTCGATAAACGCGTCTGGCGCCTCCACGTTGGCGAGGTGCACGGTGTCCAGCATGCGCAGCTGTGCGCCCGGAATGGCAGCGGCGATCTCCTCTCCGTGGCGTGCAGATGTCACCGTATCGTGCTGGCCCGCAATGACCAGCGTGGGATGCGGGATGAGCGCGATTGTGCGGCGCAGGTCAGAATCGCGCACCGCAGTCCAGCCGCCAATGATGCCCTCGCGGGGCGTCGCCAGCAAAGCGCGGCGGAACGGTTCGACCGCCGGGTGATGCGCTTCCAGCATGTGTGCCGGGAACCAGTTGCGCAGGAAGGTTTCGGCCGTCTCCTGCATGTCGGGGGCGCGCTGCAACTCCGCAATGGCGTTGTCAAAGTACTGCGTCGGGCCAATGTGGGCAGCGGTGTTCGACAGTACCAGGCGGTCAATGCGTTCCGGGACGTGGATGGCCAACCATTGCGCAACGATGCCCCCCAACGACAGCCCCAGCATGTGCACGCGCTGCAGGCCGAGCGCGTCGAGCAGCTCCACGACATCGCGCCCAAGTCGATCGAGCGAGTACAGCCCGGTGGGCGCGTCGGACGCACCGTGACCGCGCGCGTCATAGCGCAGCACGTAGAAGTGCTCGGCAAGCTGCGGCACCGTCACGTCCCACATATGCAGGTCGGTGCCGATGGAGTTGGACAGCAACAGGACGGGCTTGTCGGTCGAACCGTCAAAGCGATAAGCCAGACGTACGCCGTCGCCGGTGGTGATGAACGAGAGGGTGTTGTGAGATTCCATGATGGGCTCCAGAACGTGTTGAGGTGGAGTCATCCTAGAATCCGGACTATTTCATGGATACTATCAAGTTTGAAAGAACTTTGTAGGTTAAATCGACAATGGCGAGCTTCACGCTCCACGAGTTGCAGTGCTTCGATGCGGTTGTGGCAGGGGGCAGCTTCCAGGCTGCGGCTGACCGGTTGCACCGCTCGCACCCCTCGGTGTTTGCCGCGGTGGCCAAGTTGGAGGAGCAACTGGGCTTGAGCCTGCTGGACCGCAGTGGCTATCGGGTGCGATTGACGGAAGCGGGCCAGTCCTTCCATCGCAAGGTCCAGTCGTTGCTGCGGGAGAGCGAAGAACTGCGCACCCATGCCCGGCAACTGGCCATGGGGGAGGAAGCCGAGTTGCGCGTAGTGCTGGGCGATCTGTGCCCGTTGCAGCCGGTGTTGGCGTTGCTCAGCCAGTTCTTCGGCCAATGCCCGCAAACGCGCCTGCAGTTGCAGTTCGAAGCCGTGACCGGCCCTTGGGAGCGCTTGCTGGAAGACGAGGCCGATCTGATCGTGCACCGTGTGCCGAAAGGCGATGTGCGCATGGAGTGGATCGACCTGGGCAAGATCGCAATGGTGCCGGTGGTCGCGCCTGGCTTCTTGCCTTTTCAGCCAACGTCCGGCATCACGCCGCAGCAGATGCAGCGCTTCATGCAATGCGTGATCAATGACTCGGCGCGTCAGCCGTCGTCGCAGGCCCACTACGTGGTGGAGGGGGCCCCGCAGTGTTTCGTGCCGGATCAGCTGATGAAGAAAGAACTGATCGTGCACGGCATGGCGTGGGGGCATCTGCCGCGCTTCATGATCGAGGCGGAATTGCGCGAGGGGCGTCTGCTGTCGATTGCCGGCAAGCACTTCCCCGGCATGATCCAGGACTTGGCGGTGGCGCGCCGGCGTGATCGGCCGCACGGGCCCGTCGCCAATCGGCTGTGGGATTTTCTGGCCCTGCAGGCGCCGGTACTGAAGCCGGTGCTGGGCCGGATGCCGCGCCAGGCCGCGGCAGGCGCTGCGCGCAAGACGACGTAGCGCGCGGTCAGGCGGCCTGCCTGGTCGCGCTCATGTAGTTGCGATTGTAGTTCAGCACGCGCCCCGTGGCGAGGTCAAAGCCGACGCGGCCAGTGAGCGTTTCCAGCGCGCGGCCGTACAGGTGGAAGTGGCGCGTGGGCTTGTTGCCGACCACGTGGATGCTGTGGATGTCATCCGCAAGAAACGTGATGGGCGTGCCGGGTTGCACGACCACCTCGCGCGACAGGGCGAGCGTGGCCCGCTCCGGGTCGCGGCCATCATCCGTGCGGAGGTACACGCGGTTCAACTCTTCGCCTTCCAGTGCAACGATGACTGCCCACGTGGTGTGGTTGTGGGGCGGCGTGATCTTGCCGGGGTTGATCGAATTCAAGTACAGCGCGAAGGTCTTGTCGGCCTCTTCATGCAGCAGGTAGCGGCTGGAGGCATCGGCGTCGTCTGCCGGGGGCGGCGGGAAGGCGTCGAAGGGAAACAGCGCCTCTTGCGCGGCCAGTTCCTGCAGCCGATCAGCAATGCGGGCGAGTGACGCGTAGGTGATGCCATCCTGCGCAGCAATGGCACGAATAGCGATGAGGGTTTGACGGACCGCGTGGTCCCGTTGCTGGGGGAGGCTCATGGCGCGTTGGGAACAATGAATGGCAGAGGAGAGACGCCCCAGTGTAGGGCGCCGGGCACGCACCACCAACGCAGCATCCCGCATATGTATAGACGCATCGGTTCGTTCGCGGGCGTGGGCCGGCGTGCCTACCATGGGCCTTTCCGTTAACGCGCGAGGCCCGCATGTCTGTTCCTTCCATTGATGCCGTCACGTTGAAGGCGTGGCTCCACGACGGTGCAGAGATCGCACTGCTAGACGTGCGCGAGGCCGGTGAATTTGGCGAGGGGCATCTCTTTCTGGCAACCCCCGCGCCGTACAGCCGGCTGGAGATCGATGCCGTGCGTCTTGTGCCCCGGCGCAATGTCAGGCTGGTGGTGACGGATGCCGATGGTGGAGCGCTTTCCGCGCTGGCTGGCCGGCGCCTGCTCGATCTCGGCTACGAGCGCGTGCATGTGCTGGAAGGCGGCAATGCCGCCTGGCAGGCCGCCGGGTTCGCGCTGTTCAAAGGCATCAACGTGCCATCCAAGACGTTTGGTGAACTGGCCGAGTTGGCTTATCAAACACCGCATATCACGGCGGGTGAACTGGCCGCCTGGCAGCGCGAACACAAGCGCCACGTGCTGCTCGATGGGCGCACCGTCAGCGAGTACCGCCGCATGACCATTCCCGGCGCCATTGCTTGCCCGAACGGTGAGCTGGCACTGCGCGTGCATGCGCTTGTGCCGAATGACGACACACCGGTTGTCGTCAATTGCGCGGGGCGTACACGCAGCATCATCGGTGCGCAGACGCTGCGCAATCTGGGCCTGCCCAATCCGATCTACGCGCTGGAAAACGGTACGCAAGGCTGGCAGTTGCACGGCCTGACGTTGGAGCATGGCGCCGACCGCTGCTACCCAGACACGATCGACGTGCCGGCACGCCGGCGCGCGAAGGATGCCGTGGAGGGTCTGTCTCACCGCTTTGCCGTGTCGACAGTCACCGCGGCGGCGGTCCAAGCCGAGCGCCAGCGTGGAGTGCGTACGGTCTTCCTGCTCGATGTGCGCACCGCTGACGCCTTTGCGCGCGGCAGCCTGCCCGGTGCCGTGCATGCGCCGGGCGGCCAGTTGCTGCAGGCGACTGACCAGTATGTCGGCGTGCGCGGCGCGTGGTTGATCGTCTTCGACGATGACGGCATCCGCGCCCCCGTGATCGCCAGTTGGTTGCACCAGCTGGGGCACGATGCCGCAGTGCTGGAAGGCGGTGTGAGCGAAGCGAATGTCGCCTTGCTGGCGACACGCGACACGCCGTGGCAGCCCGCTCCACCTGCGGGTATCGACGCGGGCACGCTACGTAACGCATTCGCGCATGGCGAGGTCGTGTTGTTCGACCTGCGCAGCAGCGCGGCCTATCGCACGGCGCATATTCCTGGCGCACGCTGGGCCACGCGGCGACAGTTACACGACGTGCGAGGCGCACAGGTTGTGCTGGTTGACGATGACGCTTCAGTCAGCGCGCTTGCGGCGGTGGACCTGTTGGAGCAGGGTGTGGCTTCCGTACGGCGTCTCGAAGGTGGTGTTGTCGCGTGGCATGCCGTTGGGTATCCGCTTGAAGCAACGCCGGAACTGCCGGCAGACGCCGAGCGCATCGACTACCTCTTCTTCGTGCACGACCGGCATGACGGCAACCTTGACGCCGCGCGCGGCTATCTCGCCTGGGAGATCGGACTGGTGGCGCAACTCGATGCGCAAGAGCGCGCGCTGTTCGCGCTCGTCAGCCCGAGCGCGCTCGTCAGCGAAACGGCGGAGGTGGTGGCCGAATGACGCGAGCATCCCACAACGTGCCTGAAGCGCTTGCCACGCGCATCATCCACGCGGGCAGTCCGCCGTTTGTTGACGGAACCGCGCCCGTCAATGTGCCTGTTGAACGCACCAGCACCGTGCGTCATGCCAGTACGGCGGCTCTGCACGCTGTGCATGCCCGCCGCAAGGCAGGCGAGAACATCGCCAGCTACGGCCGCCATGGCTCGCAGACGCACCGCGCGCTGGAAGATGCGCTGCTGGCGTTGGAGGGCGGTGTGCGGGCGTTTCTTGTGCCGTCGGGCTTGTCGGCCATCTCGTTGACGTTTCTGGCGTTGCTCTCGCCCGGTGATCACGTGATCGTGACCGACAGCATCTATGCGCCCGTGCGCCGGCTGGATGCCCTGCTGCTGCAGCGATTGGGGATTGAGGTGTCGTATGTCGAGCCCAATGATGGGCGGCTCGAAGCGGCCATTCGACCGCATACGCGGTTGATCTTTACTGAGTCGCCCGGGTCGCTGCTGTACGAGATCTACGATCTGGAGGCCATTGCCCGTGTAGCGCGGCGGCACGACATCGTGCTGGCGACGGACAACACGTGGGCCTCCGGCATTCTGTTCCGTCCGCTTGAGGCGGGTGCCGATGTTTCGGTGCTGGCCGCCACCAAGTACGTGGCTGGGCATTCCGATGTGATGCTGGGTGCCGTGATTGCGCGCACTGAGGCCGTGGCCACCCGCATTGCCGCCGCTCACGACGTGCTGGGCCTGACCATTGGCGCGGATGATGCCTACCTGGCCTTGCGCGGCGTGCGCACGCTACCTGTGCGGATGGCACAGCACCAGCGCAACGCAACACGTGTCGCGCAATGGCTGCAAGCGCAGCCAGGCGTTGGCCAGGTGTTCTATCCGGCATTGCCGGACGACCCCGGTCACGCGCTGTGGAAACGCGATTTCTCGGGCGCCAACGGGCTGGTTTCCTTCGTGCTGAAGGATGCGGATCAGTACGCAGCGGAGCGCGTTGCTGACGCGTTGCGGCTCTTCGCCATTGGCGCCTCGTGGGGTGGCTATGAAAGCCTTGTCACGGTGGTTGCGCCCGAGCGTCTGTCAGACCATGCGCAATGGAACCGCGGCGGCGCCGTGTTGCGCCTGCACGTTGGCCTGGAGGATGCCGATGACCTGATTGCCGATCTGGAGCAGGCGCTGCAGCATGCCCGAGTGGCAGAGCTGCACGCCATTGGCGGATAAGCGGGAAGGGATCAGACGGCGAACGCCGCGCTTGCAAAGGCGGCGTGCCACGGTGCATATGCCGGTGGCCGCGTTCCGGTGTGCCCCGACAACGCGCGTGACAGAAATGCCCGCGTGCGCGCGCTCACCGGTGACGAGAACACTTGCTCTGCAGGGCCGCGTTCCACCACCACGCCGTGCTCGGTAAACACCACTGCATCGCTGATGGCGCGTGCGAAGGCCATTTCGTGCGTTACCAGTACGCAGGTCAGCCCATCGTCGACCAGTTCTCCGATCACGTTGAGCACCTCGCCCACGGTTTCCGGGTCCAGTGCAGAGGTCACCTCGTCAAACAGGATCAGCTCGGGCCGCATTGCCAGCGCCCGGGCAATCGCCACGCGTTGCTGCTGGCCACCCGAGAGTTGGCCCGGATAGGCGTGTGCCTTGTCGGCCAGGCCCACCTTCTTGAGCAGGGCATGTGCATCGGCTTCGGCCTCTTGTTTGGTTCGGCCGAGCACGCGCACGGGGGCAGCCGTCAGGTTGTCCAGCACGCTCAGGTGCGGAAACAGGTTGTACTGCTGGAACACGAAGCCGATGCGCTTGCGCAGGGCGATGGTGTCGGCCTCGGTGGCGAGCTGGTCGACGCGGATGCCGTCCACCGTCACACTGCCGCGTTGCGGCTGCAGCAGCCCGCTGATGCAACGCAGGAGCGTCGACTTGCCTGAGCCGGAAGGCCCGATGATCGACACGGCCTGGCCACGATGCACGTCGAGGTCGATGCCGCGCAATACAGGTGTGGTGCCAAAGGTCAGATGCACATCGCGCAACGCAACGAGTGCGGCACTGGCGGCAGGCTCATCAAGGGGCAGCAGATCAGGCGAGGACATGGGCGCGCTCCAGGCGCCGGGTCAGGCGCGAAATCGGGTAGCAATAGACGAAGAACAGGGCCAGCACGGTGAAGTAGGTGAGCACCGTGAACGGCGTGCGGTTGACGGTGTTGCTGGCGATCTGCGCGGTGTCGAGCAGGTCATGCACGCCCACCAGCGAGGCCATCGCGGTGCCCATGGTGATGACCGCGTACAGGTTCATCCACGAGGGCAGCATGCGGCGCAGGCACTGCGGCAGAACAATGCGCCAAAGGATGTCGCGGCGCGTGAAGGCGAGCGATGCCGCTGCTTCCCACTGCGTGGAGGGAATCGACAGCACCGCCCCTCGGAAGATCTCCGCCACGTGTGCACTTGCCGGCAGTGCCAGCGCCAGCGTGACCTTGAACCAATCAGGAAACGGAAACACATGGCCGCGCACGACAATCTCGAACGGCACGGCGTAAGCAATGCCGTATACGAGCACAAGCCAAGGCGCATTGCGGAAGGCGACGACGTAGCTGCCGGCAAGCCGTTGCACCCAGCGTGCCGGTGATAGATGCAACGCACCGACGGCCAGCCCAATCAGCGTGCCCAGCCCAACGGCAAGCAGGCTGATGCCGATATTGATGGCCAACCCCCGCAGCAGCGCCGGCGACCAGTGCAACAGCGTCGCAAGAAGGGTTTCAGGCATGGGCGGGCCCTCCTGCAATAGCAGGGCTCGTGGCCCCATAGCCCGGCATGCGCAGCCGACGTTCGATCCACACGCCGGCTGCGTGCACGGCATA
>NZ_JAELUI010000019.1 GCF_016429285.1 Ralstonia sp. ASV6 | reverse complement strand
TCGGAGCACTGGCAGGTGATTGCTGGCCTACGCTATACGAGCTACACCAGCACGCAGGCCCCCAACCGCTACGAGGCCAGCAAGACCACGCCGCTGGGCGCCGTCATCTACAAGTTCACGCCCACGCTGTCGGCCTACGCGTCGTATGCACAGGGGCTTGAGGCCGGCGCACGCGCACCGAATACCGCCGCCAACGCCAACGTGGCGATGCCGCCTGCGCTGTCCGAACAGAAGGAAGTGGGCGTGCGCTATGAAACGCCGGCCGGCACGCAGCTTGCCGCCGCCGTCTACGACATCGACCGCGCCGCGAGCTACACCAACAACGCAAACATCTTTGTGCAGGACGGCCGCGAGCGCATTCGCGGTGTTGAGCTGACCGCCCAGGGCCGCGTCACGAAAGATCTGTCGCTGCTGGCCTCCGCCGGGTGGACCGATGCCAAGTTCCGAGGCGTTGGCAATGGCTTGAACGGCAACACGCCCGAGAACACGCCGCGCAGCACCGCCAGCCTGTTTGCGGAGTACACGCTGCCGACGTTGCGCTCCGTGTCGTTCAACGCGGGCGCGTACTACCTCGGCCCGCGCCCCGTGAACGATGCCAACCAGGCAGAGCTGGGCGGCACCACGCTGTTTAGCGCTGGCGTGCGCTATGTCACGCGCATCTCGGGCAAGCGCACCACGCTGCAGTTCAACGTCGACAACCTGACTGACAAGCGCTACTGGGCCGGCGCTGGCAACAACCGTCTGTCGATGGGTGCGCCGCGCCTGTTCAAGCTCGGCATGAAGATTGACCTGTGATGATGTTTTCAGGAGTGCAACCCATGCAATCGCTGCTTCGTTTCCTTGCCGTCGCATTGATGGCATTCGCTTTCACCCAACCCGCTGCCGCAGATACGCAACCAGGCGCCGGCAAGACGGTCCTGATGGTCGTCCGCATGCAAGGCAAGAGCCTGCCCATCGACAAGCAGATCGTCGCGCATCTCGAATCGCGAGGTTATGCCGTCACGCTGTACGACCAATACCAGCCGGCAGAGCGCGCGAAGGATTTCGACCTCGTTGTGCTGTCGTCTACCGTGCGCTCGCGCGACCTGCTGGGTGCCTATCGCAACGTGCCCGTGCCGCTGATGACATGGGAGAACGACCTGCTCGACGACCTGGCGATGACGGGCAAGCGCCTCGGCACTGACTTCGGCATGGTCGAGAAGGAGCACTACCTGTGGATGGTCAACGCACCGCACCCACTCTCGGGCGGCATGCCGGCAGGCGTGGCCGTGGGCTACGCCAAGGACGCCCCGATGGGCTGGGGCAAGCCGGGCCTGGGTGCGAACATCATCGCCAGCGTGGCGGGTGACCCAACCAAGGCAACCATCTTCGGCTACGAGAAAGGCGCGACGATGGACTATGAAACGCTGGCCCCCGCCCGCCGCGTGTTCTTCTTCCTCGACAACGAAACCTTCCCGAACCTCACGTCGACAGGTCGCACACTGTTCGATGCGGCCATCGACTGGGCTGCTGCTGGAGGGAAATGAAACAAGCCAAACCAAACGCGCCTGGGCATAACCACCTGCGCCCCAGTGGTGCGACCGTTCGTCCCTGATGTGGCGACATTCTTTGCTGACTTTCTCTGGCAAGACAAAGGAAGTGAGTCGGCCCTGGCCGGGGGGCGAAACCACGGATGCACCCACAACGGTCAATCCATCCACTAAGCCTTCTTCAACGCCCCTAGCGCTTCCATCGGCAGCGGGAAGACGATTGTGGAACTCTTGTCGCCCGCAATCTGCGTCAGGGTCTGCAGATAGCGCAACTGGATGGCTTCGGGCTGCTGCGCCAACATACGCGCGGCTTCCAGCAGTTTTTCCGAGGCCTGCAATTCACCCTCTGCATGGATGACCTTGGCCCGGCGTTCGCGTTCAGCTTCGGCCTGACGCGCAATCGCGCGGATCATCGATTCATTCAGGTCGACGTGCTTGATCTCCACGTTGGCGATCTTGATGCCCCACGGGTCGGTCTGGATGTCGAGAACCTTCTGGATGTCGAGGTTGAGCTTCTCGCGCTCGGCCAGCATTTCGTCCAACTCGTGCTTGCCGAGAATGGCGCGCAGCGTGGTCTGCGCAAGCTGGCTGGTCGCCTCGTGAAAGTTGGCGACCTGGATGATGGCGCGCTCCGGATCGACCACGCGGAAGTACACCACCGCGTTGACCTTGACTGACACGTTGTCGTGCGAGATCACGTCTTGCGGCGGTACGTCCATCACCACGGTACGCAGGTCCACACGCACCATCTGCTGCACTGCCGGGATGATGAGCACCAGCCCTGGCCCTTTCACACGCCAGAAACGGCCCAGCAGAAACACCACCCCACGCTCGTACTCGCGCAGTACGCGAAACGACGAGATGATCAGCAGCACAGCCAGAAACATCAGGCCGCCTGCGCTGAAGAATCCATAGAGCATTTTTCTTCTCCTTGAGAAGCTCAGGCCGGCACGACATTGAGCGTGAGCCCGTGCCTTGCGGTCACACGCACACGATCGCCACGTGCGAGTGGGCCGTCGCAATGCACGCGCCAGCGCTCGCCGTGGACCTGCACCCAGCCGGCAGCCGGGTCTCGGGGGTCGGTCGGATCGAGTTCGAGCAGTTCACCCGTCATGCCGATGATGGTGTCGCCGCCGGTCACCTTCGGCCGACGTCGTGCACGTACCGCCATGCTTGAGAGCAGCAGGATCACCGTCAGGCTCACAAAGGCCATCGACACGATCAACGGCAGCGGCACGCCAAAGCCCGGTGTTTGCGTATCGATCAGCATCACCGCGCCCAGGATGAACGCGACGATGCCGCCCACGCCCAGCGCGCCGAAGGTCGGCAGGAACGCCTCGGCCACCATGCAGCCCAGGCCGAGCGAGATCAACGCCAGCCCCGCGTAGTTGATCGGCAGCATCTGCAGCCCGTAGAGCGCCACCAGAATGCACATCGCCCCCAGGAGGCCCGGCACCACCATGCCCGGCGTGGAGAACTCGAAGATCAACGCGTACACGCCCACCGTCAGCAGCAACAACGCCAGGCTCGGGTCGGTGATGACGGCGAGGAAATGATTGCGCCAGCCAGGCTCGAGGGTCTGGACCTGCGCATCGGCGGTGTGTAGCGTGACCGTGCCGGTGGCAGTGCGCAGCGTGCGGCCATCCACCTGCTTGAGCAGGTCGGGCACGTCGTTGGCGATGAGGTCAATCACACGCTGGTTGGCGGCTTCGGACGCGTCCAGGCTCACGGCTTCGCGGACGGCGCGTTCGCCCCATGCTGCGTTGCGGCCACGCAGTTGTGCCAGGCCCCGGATGTAGGCCGCAGCATCGTGCATCTGCTTGCGGGCGAGCGTGTCTTCGTTGCTGGAGGCGGCTGCTGGGGCGCTGGCCGGCTTGGCGGTATCACCAGGGTTTGGCGTGGGACCGGACGGCGCATGCCCGCCGATGCCGATGGACACCGGCGATGCCGCCCCCAGATTGGTGGCCGGCGCCATCGCGGCAACATGACAGGCGTAGAGAATGTAGGTGCCAGCACTGGCTGCGCGTGCACCCCCCGGCGCCACATAGCCTGCCACCGGCACCGGAGAGGCCAGGATGGCCTGGATGATCTGCCGCATCGACGCATCCAGCCCACCCGGTGTATCCATTTCCAGCACGACGAGTTGTGCGCCTTGCTTGTGCGCGTCTTCCAGTCCGTGCACGACGTAGGCTGCACTGGCCGGTCCGATGGCCCCTGTGAGCGGCAGCACCACGACCGGCGCAGATGCCAGTGCCAGGCAGCTCCATGCGGCGGTCAGCACGCCCGCCATCCATGCCATGCACTGCGCTGTACGAGACGACCGTCGCATGACAGCCTCCGTTTGTGACCGCCTTTCTTGTTAGACCGGCGGCGGGGTCTGTGTATCCAGCTGTTCTACCCAGTTTAGGCGGCGATGGCTTCAGCGGTGGGCACGTCTGCCGTGGCATGCGGCTCGCTCAGCACCTGCACGAGTGCTTGCAGCGCCGGCCCTGCCATGTCGCGATGCCACGCCAGGATGGTGTCGACGCGGCCGGGTTTGTCGAGCGCGTGGATGCTGATGTCCGGCGCGTTCGTGTACAGCTCCAGCACCGAGCGCGGCACCAGCGCCACGCCAATCCCCGCCGCTGCGCACGCGATGATGGCGTGATACGAACCCAGCTCCAGCACGCGCGACGGCGCCACGCCACCGGCCTCAAACCAGTCTTCGATCAGTTGCCGATAGGCACAGCCCGCCTCGAAGGCCAGCAAGGCAGGTGTCTGCACATCGGCCGCGCGGCGGATGGGTGGATGCGAGCGGTGGGCGATCAGCACCAGCGCTTCGGCAAACGCTGGCAGGGTCGTGAGCGCAGCGCGCGTATTGGTCAGGCAGGCGGTTTCCGCAACGAAGGCGCAATCGACTTCAAAGTTCGACAGCGCCTGGATCGACTGGCGCGTCGGCATGGTCACCAGCTCCAGCTGCACGCGCGGCCAGCGCTGGTGCAACGTGGCGAGCAGGCCGGGGAGGCGGCTGGCAGCGGTGCTTTCCATCGAGGCGATGCGCAGGCGCCCGTGCGGCTCACGTGGCTGCACGGCCTGTCGGGCTTCGGCGGCAAGGCGGAGGATGTCGTCCGCATAGGTCAGCAGCGTCTGGCCGGCCGGCGTAAGCACCATGCGCTTGCCCTCGCGCACAAATAGCTGCACCCCTAGCGAGGTCTCCAGCTGACGGATGCGCGTGGTCACGTTTGACTGCACCCGGTGCAATTGCTGAGCCGCCCGTGTGACGCCGCCTTCGCGCACGACGGTCCGGAAGATTTCGAGCGAGGCCAGATCCATGATGCATCTCAATTGCTAATAGATTCGTTCAATATAATTCATTTTTCGGAATGAATCGCGTTGCGTACGATGAGGTACCGATCTCCCCGTCTGGGCACCACCATGCAATCCGCGCTGTCGTCCCCGTCCTCCTCCTCTTCCTCTTCGTTGTCTGCCGCGCATGACGCGCGCGGCGTGGCCTGGCGCGTCGCGATTGCCGGCATGGTCGCGTTGTCCGTGGCAATGGGCATCGGCCGCTTCGCCTTCACCCCGATCCTGCCGATGATGCTGCACGACGGCAGCCTGTCGCTGGCGCAGGGGAGCTGGCTGGCAACGGGCAACTACCTGGGCTATTTCCTGGGCGCGCTGGCTTGCATGGCGGTGCGGGGCGATGCGGCGCGGCTGATCCGCATTGGCCTGATCGCCACGGTGCTGCTCACAGCGGGGATGGGCGTGCTGCAAGGGCAGCCGGCGTGGCTTGGGCTGCGCTTTGCGGCCGGCATGGCGAGCGCGCTGGTGTTCGTGTTCACCGCGGGGTGGTGCCTGCACAAGCTGACGGAGCTGGGGCACGCGGCGCTGGGCGGCATCATCTTCTGTGGGCCTGGGCTCGGCATTGCCATTCCGGGGCTGGCGGCCAGTGGCATGGTGGCACTGGGTTGGCATGCAACGTCGGCGTGGATTGCGTTTGGTGTGCTGTCGGCGATGCTGACAGCGGCGGTGTGGTCGACCATTCGTCCCGAACCCCACGCGCATGCGGCCGCGCCCGCTGCTGCAATCGGCGGCGTACCACCTCTGGATGCAGCCACCACGGCCGTTACTCTGGCCTACGGTCTGGCCGGCTTCGGCTACATCATCACGGCCACCTTCCTGCCGGTGATCGCGCGCAAGGTGCTGCCGGCGGGCTCGATCTGGCCCGATCTGTTCTGGCCGATGTTCGGCGCGGGGGTGGCGCTGGGCGCGTTCCTCTCCACACGGATCAGCCTTGCGCGCGACAACCGTTCGCTGCTCGCCACGGCGTATGCCATGCAGGCGATTGCCGTGGCAGTCAGCATCGTCTGGCCGACGGTGGCGGGGCTGGCGTTGTCGAGCACGCTGCTTGGCCTGCCATTTACGGCGATCACGCTGTTTGCCATGCGCGAGGCGCGCCGTCTGTGGCCGCACGCCGCACCGCGCCTGATGGGGCTGATGACGGCTGCCTATGGCATTGGTCAGATTGCTGGGCCGCCGCTGGCCAATCGGTTGTTTGCAGCCACGGGTGGCTTCAGTGCATCGCTGGCGGTGGCGGCGGTGTCGCTAGTGGTGGGCGTGGCCATCTTCATTGCGGTCAGGCGTGCTTCGCCCCTCTCGCCCGTACGTGCGTGATGGACTGCATGTAGCGCAGGTCGCCGCGCCGCATCTCGCTCATGCGGCACGTACGTTCTAGAATGCCTCCTCCATTGGAGGAGCCCCATGTCTTTTGCCCTGCGCCCCGGTGCCGTTGTGCCCGGGGGCGAGATCAGCGAAGCCGAGCGCGCGGTACGTGTCGACCTGGCAGCCGCCTATCGACTGGCTGCGCTCAACGGCTGGGATGATCTGATCTACACCCACCTGTCGGCCACCGTTCCGGGTGAGCCGGATCACTTCCTCATCAACGCTTTCGGTCTGGCGTTTGACGAGATCACCGCGTCCAACCTGGTCAAGATCAACGGTGCGGGCCAGCTCGTTGGCGATTGGCCCGACGCTGCAACACGGCCGTTGGTGAACGTCACAGGCTTTGCGCTGCACGCTGCTGTGCATGCGGCGCGCCCCGATGCGCATTGCGTGATCCATCTGCACAACACGGCCGGCATTGCTGTGTCCGCGCAGAAGCACGGCTTGCTGCCGCTGTCGCAGCACGCACTGCGCTTTCACAAGCGCATGGCGTATCACGACTACGAGGGCCTGGCCTTTACGCCGGAAGAGGGCACCCGCCTGACTGCGTCGCTTGGGGCTCAATTCGCCATGCTGCTGCGCAATCACGGCACGCTCACCATCGGCCGCACCGTGGCAGAAGCCCATGTGCTGATGGCCACGCTCATCAAGGCATGCGAGATCCAGATTCAGGCGCTGACGGGCGGCGAGGTGGTCTCACCCGTACCGCACCTGGCCGATCGCGCTGCCGAACAGCTGGAAGACGGCGGCGCCATCGAAGGCGTGATGGAGTGGCCGGCCCTACTGCGCAAACTGGATAAAATTGACGCCTCTTATCGCGACTGAACACGCGAATCACTCACACCGGAGACACCATGCCGACTTTCCATATCGAGATGTTTGAAGGCCGCACCGTTGAGCAGAAGAAGAAGCTCGTCGAAGAAGTGACGCGCGTCACCTGCGAAACCCTGGGCTGTGCGCCGGGCGCCGTCGACATCATCATCAACGATGTCAAGCGCGAGAACTGGGCGACCGGCGGCGTGCTCTGGTCTGAACAGAAGTAACGCCTTTCCCCAATTACGCCGCCGGCCCGCGATGCAGCCCATGCAACATTTCGCCTCCGACAACTACGCGGGCTTCTGCCCGGAATCGCTGAAGTACTTCCTGGAAGCCAACGGTAGCGGCCACGAGCCCGCGTATGGCGATGACTCCTGGACGCAGCGCGTGTGCGATCGCATTCGTGACCTGTTCGAGACCGACTGCGAAGTCTTCTTCGTCTTCAACGGCACGGCGGCCAATTCGCTGGCGCTGTCATCGCTGTGCCAGTCATACCACTCCGTTATTTGTCACGAGCTGGCGCATATCGAGACGGACGAGTGCGGCGGCCCGGAGTTCTTCTCCAACGGCTCCAAGCTGCTGACCGCCAAGGGCGAGAACGGCAAGCTCACGCCCGATGCGGTGGAAGCGCTGGTCACGCGCCGCTCCGATATCCACTACCCGAAACCCAAGGTTGTCTCGCTCACGCAGTCGACCGAGGTAGGGACGGTCTATACGGTGGAAGAGGTGCGCGCGATTGCCGCCATCGCCAAGCGCCGCCAGTTGCGTGTGCATATGGATGGCGCGCGTTTTGCGAATGCGGTGGCGTCGCTCGGTGTGCATCCGTCAGAGATCACCTGGCGTGCAGGGGTGGACGTGCTGTGCTTTGGCGGCACGAAGAACGGCCTGCCGGTGGGCGAGGCGGTTGTCTTCTTCGATCGCCGACTCGCTGAGGATTTTGCGTATCGCGTCAAGCAGGCGGGGCAGCTTGCTTCGAAGATGCGCTTTATCTCCGCACCGTGGCTGGGCCTGCTGGAGAACGACGTGTGGCTACGCAATGCGCGCCACGGCAACGCGATGGCGCAACTGCTGCACTCACGCATCGTGGATGTGCCTGGCGTGCGCATCATGTTCCCGACCGAATCGAACGCCGTGTTTGCCGAGCTGCCGTTGGCGGCCATCGAAACGCTGCGCGCACGCGGCTGGAAGTTCTACACGTTCATCGGTGCAGGCGGCTGCCGCCTGATGTGCTCGTGGGATGTGCGGCCCGAGACGGTGGAAGCCTTTGCCGCCGACATCCGCCTCGCCTGCGAACAAGCCGCCTGATTCATCGTCAACCCGCCCATCTCACCACCATGAGCTTCGACTACCGCTTCTGCCCGCAGTGCGCCACGCCGCTCGCCGAGCAGCACAACGCCGGCCGCCTGCGCATCGCTTGTCCTGTGCCGGATTGTGGCTTTGTCCACTGGAACAATCCGCTGCCGGTGCTGGCAGCGGTGGTCGAATATCGTGGGCAGATGTTCCTGGCGCGCAACGCGTTGTGGCCCGAAGGCATGTTCGCGCTCGTCACCGGTTTCATGGAGCGTGACGAAACGCCCGAAGAGGGCATCGCACGCGAGCTGAAGGAAGAGACCAATCTCGACGCGCAATCGATCTCGCTGATCGGTGTGTACGAGTTCATCCGCAAGAACGAGCTGATCATTGCCTACCACGTGGTGGCTGATGGTGAGATCGCGCTGTCGGAAGAGTTGGCCGAGTACCGCCTGAAGCCGTTTGAAAAGGTGCGCCCGTGGACGGCCGGCACCGGATATGCGGTGGCTGACTTCCTGACGGCTCGTGGCTTGCCTGTGAACTATATCGACATCCGCACCGGCGAGCCGGCCGAGCCGCCACCGCGCCGGTGGCAACCCACGCGGCTCGTTACAATAGCGGAATGACTGACGCGAGCAGTGCCAAGCTGTTCGCTCGAAACCCAGAGGAAGACATGGAGTTCCAGAAGGAAATTGACGCACGTGGCCTGAACTGCCCGCTGCCCATCCTGCGCACGAAGAAGGCGCTTGCCGATATGCAGAGCGGCGATGTGCTCAAGATCGTCGCTACTGACCCTGGCGCCACGCGCGATTTCCAGGCGTTCGCCAAGCAGACCGGCAACGAACTGCTGGAGCACAGCGAGCACGACAAGGTCTTTACGTTCTACATGCGCCGCCGCTGATTCGGTAGCGCGGTGATGACAACGGGGCGATCCGGTTTGGCCGGATCGCCCCGCTTGTCATTTGGCGGGACTGGCTTGTGAGCGTTCTGCACCGTAGGTCTTCACCAGGTAGTCGACCATCGTCGGGATGTCTTCCTCAGGAAACGGGGCGCCAAACGGCGCCTTCATCTTCTTGACGGTAGCTTCCCAGTAGCTGCGCGGCAGCGTGGGCGGTTGCGTCTGCACGTACTGTGCAGCGTGGCAGATCATGCAGTTCTGCAGCACGAGCCGATAGCCGGGCAGGTCGCTCGGCTTGTATTGCGCGGTTTCGGGCGGCAGCGTGACGTCCAGCGCGTGCGCGGCTGCGGCACCGAGCAGCGTTGCGAGTGCGAGGCTGGTGCGCAGCATTCTGTGATCGAGCATGTCGGCCTCCTCACGCAACGGTCACGCGCGTGGTTTCCACCACGTTGCGCATGTAGCCGGGCGGATTCCATAGCGCCGTCATCGGCTGGCTCTGGCCGATGCGGTTGATGGCCCGCACCTTCAGTTCGTACGCCCCGCGCCGCGTGGGCTTGAACGGTGCGCGCCATTCTCGGAATGAGTATCTGCCCAGGTCTTCACCCAACTGTGCTTCAACCCACGTGCGCCCGCCATCGGCAGAGAATGCCACCTCGGTGATGCCGTAGCCGCCATCAAAGGCGATGCCGCGCACGATGTGTTCACGCCCGGCCGCAACGGTCGCGCCATCGGTCAGGCTGGTGATGAACGAGCGCACATTGAAGCGGCCGATCGGCACCGTTTTTGCAGGCGCGGTGCCCGGCGCTGTGCATGCGCAGGTGTTGTCCGGAATGCGGTAGGCCGTGCGCATCCAGAAGCCATCGAATGTCTTATCGACGACCTGGATGTTCGTGAGGTGCTTGACCCAGTACGTGCCGTAATGGCCAGGCACGATCAGTCGGATCGGGTAGCCGTTGAGCATGGGCAGGTCGGCGCCGTTCATGGCCCAGGCGATCATGACTTCGCCGTCGAGCGCGTGGTCGATCTCCAGCGCCTTGATGAAATCGGGGCTCTTGGCGTCGGCCAGCGGCGGGTGGTCCAGGCCATCGAATACCACCTGCACGCTGCCCGCGCGCACGCCGGCCTTCTCCAGCACCTGCTTGAGCGGTACACCCGTCCAGCGTGCATTGCCCATCGCCCCGTTGGAAAGCTGCCCGCCGCCAACACGCGGCTGGAAGTAGCCACGCCCGTTGCCCGAGCACTGGTTGACGGCCACGATCTCGCGCGGCTCGCCCAGCGCCTTCAGGTCTGCCAGCGATAGGTCCAGCGGCGTGTTGACGTTGCCGCCCACTTGCAGGCGATACGTTGCGGGATCGATCGAGGTGGGAATACCGGCCCAGTGGTAGCGCACGAAGAAGGCGTCGTTGGGCGTGATGGCACCGTCGTTGAACACCGCAAACGGTGTTTCCAACTGAGGCGGACGGCTGGTCAACAGAATCAGCGGGCGCTTCTGGGGAAAGGCCACCAGTTCGCGCACGCCGTTGTCGAAGGGCAGGGTGACGCTGCTTGTGGTGGCGGCCAGCGCCGTCAACGCCGGGTGGCTAAGCGCGGTGCCGGCACCGAGCGTGCCAAGCGCCTTGAGTACGCCGCGCCGCCGGGCGCGTTGCTGCGGATCGTCTGGGTGCATGCCGTCGTCTCCTTGGAGTCACCTCACGGTATCCAAGGACATGGCGGCAGCCGTGTCAATCAGGGTTGTCGACGGTGAGGATGGTGCGCCGCAGTGACCGCGCCCTATCGAGCGCTTACTTGCGCGCTTCCATTGCCATGCGCAGTGCCAGGCTGGTCAGCACCGTTCCCATCAAATAGCGCTGGATCGACAGCCAGCTCGGCTTGCGGGACAGAAATGCGGCAATGCTGCCGGCCGTGGCGGCAATCATCGAGTTGACGGTCACACTCACGCAGATCTGCGTGAGGCCGAGGCAGACCGATTGCACCAGCACACTGCCGTGCGCGGGTTCGATGAACTGCGGCAGCAGCGATAGATAGAGCACCGCCACCTTCGGATTGAGCATGCTGGTCAGCAAGCCCATCGTGTACAGCTTGCGCGGGCTGTCCACCGGCAGCTCGCGCACCTGGAACGGCGCGCGGCCACCGGTGCGCACGGCCTGCCAGGCGAGATACAGCAGATAAATCGCGCCGCCAAAGCGCAGGGCGTCATAGGCAAACGGTACCGCCATCAGCAGCGCCGTGATGCCGAACGCCGCGCACAGCATGTAGAACACGAACCCCGTAGCAATGCCCATCAGGGATACCAACCCCGCATTGCGCCCCTGGCAGATCGAACGTGAGATCAGGTAGATCATGTTCGGGCCGGGCGTCAGCACCATGCCGAGCGCGACCAGGGCAAAGGTGAGCAGGTTGGTGAGTGTTGGCATGATGAAGCCTGCGAGCGGAGAAAAGATGAGCTTGCAGGCTAGCACCCACCGGGAATGGCCCGACAGGTACAGAAGTTCAAAAAATCGACGGCTTCTGTATTGGTCTGGCTGAACGCGTTACCGCACCAGCGTCACCGGAATCGACGACAGACGGATCAACCGGTTGGACAACCGGCTCGACATGAGCGAACCGACAGCGGTGCGCCCGGCCGTGCCCATCACGATCATGTCGCATTGGTTGGCGGCGGCCATTTGCGCAATGGTCTCGGCGACGCGCCCGATCTTGACCTGAGCGGTGTAGTTGACGCCGGCATCATCCAGAATGCTGCGCGCCGGGCGAAGTGCCTCTTCCCCGCTTTGTTCTTCGAGTCTGCGTAGCATCTCCAGCGGATGGTAGGCGCTGGCGCGGCCGCCCTCGATCGGCTCCTGCACGTTGAGCAGCACGATGTCGGACGCGCAGCGATCCCGATACAGGAAGGCTGCATGGCGCACGGCATCCAGCGCATGCCGGGAGCCATTGACGGGGACGAGGAGTTTGAGCATTGCGTGTTCCTTGCACGTTGATCGGGCGGCGGCAGGCTGGGTCGGGTTCACCTGCGGTGGCCGGGCGGCGCCGTTGCGAGGGCATACGGCTTGATTTCGTTATACGGAGTGCGCCGCAAAGATGGTGTAAAGAGATCTCTCGCGGTGTAAAGAACGCATAAATGGGAGGCACGTTGCGTGGCGCGTCTCCCGCCGCTCGGGCCGATCAGGCTGCGGCCAGCAGCTTCACGCCCGGAAAATCCACCGGCACGTTGAAGGCCACGTTCACATAGTTGGTGAACAGGTTCAACGCCACGTGCGCCAGGATTTCGACGATTTCACCGTCATCGAAACCGGCCGTACGCAGGGCCTGCACCTCGGCATCTGCGATCCGGCCGCGTTGCTCGACGAGCTTGAGTGCGAAGCCGAGCGCGGCGGCCGTCTTTGCATCGGCGGCGCGGCCGGCCTGGGCTTCGGCCATGTCGTGGCCGGAGACGCCGGCCTTCTTGCCGAGCGCCGTATGGGCGGCCAGACAGTATTCGCAACGGTTGCGGTCGGCTACCGCCACGGCGATCTTCTCGCCGAGCACGGCCGGAATGCGCCCGTGGCCGAGTGCACCAAACGCGGCCCACATCGACGTGAGCGCTGCCGGTGAATTGGCCACGGCGCGGAACATATTGGGCGTTGCGCCAAATGCACCTTGGATCTGATCGAGCACGGCCTTGCTGTCGATGGGGGCGCTGGTGCGGTCATGCAGGGGAACGCGGGCAGTCATGGAAACACTCCTCATGGATGGGTTGGATCGGAGCGCCGGGCGCGTGGGGTACGCCGTCGACGTGCAAGCAGTATGGCGGCGGGGGATGTATGATTTGGATGATTTCGTTTCAATTTCATACCAATTCGTCCAATGAGTGCGGTGAATCCACTGGATCGTCTATCCGGCCTGCTGGAGCGCTTTCGCGTGCGGGCACGTCTGTTCCATTCGGGGCCACTGTGCGGTGTGACGCAGTTCGCGCCGGATGCTGGGCAGGGGTTTCTGCATGTGCTGCGGCGTGGCGAGTTGGAACTCACGCATCCAGATGCAGTGGACGGCCTGCCGACACACCTTCGTGTGCAGGCGCCGGCCGTGCTGTTCTATCCGCGTCCGGTGGCGCACTGCTTTCACAATCCGCCTGTCGACGGATCGGATTTCACCTGCGCCACGCTCGACTTCGATGGGGGTGCGCTCAACCCGCTAGCGCGCGGCCTGCCTGCGCTGATCGTCTTGCCGCTAGAGAAAGTAGAAGGCTTGGATGCGGCACTGGCCCTGCTGTTCGCTGAGACGGATCGCGTGCGCTGCGGCCAGCGCGTGCTGGCTGACCGACTGTTCGACGTGGTCTGCATCCAGCTGCTGCGCTGGTTGGTCGATCACCCCGAGGACGCCGGCGTCCAGCCGGGGTTGATCGCCGGGCTGTCAGACCCGCGCCTGGCCCGCACGATGGTGGCCGTGCATGAATCGCCCGGCGCAGCGTGGACGCTCGACACCATGGCGGCCCGCGCTGGCATGTCGCGCAGTGCGTTTGCAGCAGCCTTCAAGCAGATCGTCGGGCAGACGCCGGCGGACTATGTGGCGGATTGGCGCGTCTCGCTTGCACAGACGCGGTTGCGCGAAGGCCGGCCCATCCAGTTGCTGGCCGAAGAGTTGGGCTATGCCGGGCCGTCGGCGTTGTCGCGTGTGTTCAAGGAGCGCACCGGGCTGTCGCCACGCGATTGGCGCAAGCAGTTCGAGATGCGCTGAGCGTCAGGCTTCAGGCATCCGCAGGCAGCGCCACGCCCAGGTGCATGGCCGAGACGTTGATCCCAAGGCTCGCATCCGCCTGGTCCGGCGCACTGTGCATCAGGTAGTTCCGCACGATGGGCGAGATCGACCAGTTCAGGCCCGCCCACACCATCATCGCCGGCAGGAAGAGGGCGAAGTTCCGCCCGGCGGCCGGTGGGGTGTTCAGGCGCGCTTGCAGATACGGCGTGAGATACGCAAACAGGATGTCGACATGAGCTGCCCGGTCAGGATCTTGGGCGTGAGCGCATGCCGCAGCAACGCAGGATCGCCATGTTGTGCATTGCGTACATGGCCGGCTCGGTCGGGTTTCGAGGCAGGGCTTCGGTTATCCCAGACGTGGAAAACGATTGCTGCGGAAACAGACGGCAGCCCAGCAACGACGCGCTGAACTGACACGGCGCAAGCCTGCGAGTGACGCACAATAATCTTCCGTTACATCCTTAACCGTGTTCGTCACAGCCTTCAGGCCTCCTTAAGCCTAGACTGGAAGCAAGGTCCGGCACTGACCGGACGTTCCATAGGAGAAGATCGATGCAGAAAGCCAAGATTCTGATTTCCTTGATGCTGGCGGTCTCTGCGCTGGTGCCGCTCGCGAGCCACGCACAAGACCATGACCGTGACCACCGTGGGGATCGCGACCGTCACGAAGAGCGTGTCGATGTCGACCGCCGTGCCGATCGCGAGATGGCCCACCGCTGGAACCGTGGCGAACGGATTCCACCAGAGTACCGCGATCGCCAATACATCATCGACAACTGGCGTGACCATCATCTGGCACCGCCGCCGCGCGGAGCCCACTGGATTGGTGTCAACGGCGGTTATTACCTCGTGCAACCGAGCGGTGTCGTCCTCAACGTGACCATCGGCGGATAACGCGCACATTCGTTGATCAACAAGAACCCGCGACTGCGAAAGCATCGCGGGTTTTTTCTTTTTGGGTGCAGCAGCGTCAATCGAGTGGATGTGCCTGGTGCAGATAAAGCAAACAAAAAGGTAGCTTAGGGATCGCTGAAAGAACCATGGCGGCCCGCAATGTGTACGTCATCCGCATTGCTGAAAGTCTGCGTCTTACCCAACCCACAGCAGTTAATCATGGCACGCCATTCCAAACGTCAGGCGGGCGCGTATTCGCTCGTCCTGATTTCGACGCTGTTCTCGTTGGCCGCTTGCGGCGGCGGTGACGACACAACCGCATCCACCCAACCGCCCACAACGGCGCAGCCCGCCGAAGCCAAGCCGCTGTCGCTGACGCTTCTGCACGTGAACGATCACCACTCCCATCTCGATGCGGAGTCGGTCAAGCTCAACCTGATGACGGCTGCGGGCAAGCGTGAGCCGATCGACGTGGAGTACGGCGGTTTCGCGCGCGTGACGTCCGCCATCCAGTCGCTGGCAAGTGCTTCGCGCAACGTGGTGAAGATTCACGCGGGGGACGCCGTCACCGGAGACCTGTACTTCAACCTCAGCAACGGCAAGGCCGATGCGGAGATGATGAACACGGTCTGCTTTGATGCGTTCACGCTGGGCAACCACGAGTTCGACAACACCGATAGCGGCCTGAAGACCTTCATCGACTACCTGCATGCAGGCAATTGCAAGACACCGGTGCTGAGTGCCAACGCCAAGTTTGCGGCCACCTCCGCGCTGGCCAAGGGCCCGGTGAAGGCCTCGACCGTGGTGGAGCGCGACGGGCAGAAGATCGGCATCATCGGCTTGACCATCGCTGACAAGACCAAGAATTCTTCGCGCCCGGATGCGGGCACCACGTTCGACAACGAAGCCGTGGCCGCGCAGGCCGAGATCAACCGCCTGCGCGCCCAGGGCATCAACAAGATCGTGATTGCCTCGCACGTGGGCTACACCGGCGAGCTGGCGTTGGCCAAACAGCTCAGCGGTGTCGACGTGATTGTGGGGGCAGATTCGCACACGCTGCTCGGGCCCAAGGCCACCATGCAGCCGCTGGGCCTGACCCCGGAAGGCGACTACCCGACCCGCACCACTGACAAGGACGGCAAGCCCGTCTGCGTGGTGCAGGCGTGGCAGTACAGCTACGTGGTCGGTGAGCTGAAGGTGGACTTCGACAAGAACGGCGATGTCGTCAACTGCCAGGGCACGCCGCACGTGCTGATTGGCGACACCTTCAAGCGTGGCACGGTGGCGGTGTCCGATGCTGACGCCGCCGCCATTCGCCAGGACATCGCCGCCAGCGGCGTGCTGCGCGTCACTACGCCGGATACTGCTGCGGCCGCCAAGCTGGCCGGCTACAAGGCTGACAAGGACGCGCTGGGCAAGAAGGTCGTGGCCACCGCGCCGACCAACCTGTGCCTGCGCCGCGTACCCGGCACCAAGCGGGACGCCACGCGCTCCACGCTGGGCGACGTCTGCAACAAAGACGCCGATGTCATCGCCCATGGCGGCGATGTGCAGCAGCTCGTGGCCCAGGCGTTCCTGGAGCGCGGCAAGGCCTTCTTCAACGCCGACATCTCCATTCAGAATGGGGGTGGTGTGCGTGTTGATCTGCCGGCCGGCAACGTGACCGTGGGTGGCATCTACAGCGTGCTGCCGTTCAAGAACACGCTGGTGCAGCTCAAGATGACGGGCGCCGAAGTGAAGGCCACGCTGGAGGATGCCATCGCATCGGTGGTCGCCAATAACACCGGCTCCTATCCCTACACCGGTGGCCTGCGCTGGAAGGTGGACCTGAACCAGGCCGCCGGCTCGCGCCTGAGCCAGCTCGAAGTGAAGACCGCCTCGGGCTATGTGCCGCTGGACCTGGCCAAGACCTACAGCGTGGTCACCATCAACTTCCTTGCGGATGGCCAGGACGGCTACACCACGATGAAGAGCGTGACCGGTGCACGCCGTACCGAAGTCGGCCTCGACTACGCCGAAGCCTTCCTCACCTATGTGGATGGCCTGCCCGGCACCACCAAGCAGCTCAACAAGCTGCCGGTGGCGGACTACAGCACGCAGAGCTACATCGAAACGCCCTGACCCGCAGTCGGGCTGGAGCATGTCTCGCCTATGGCGCGGCACGCTCCAGCCTCAATACAACAACCACAGGTGCGCCATCGCACCGCTTTTCCGACCCCATCCCATGCGTTTGCATTACATCCTTCCCATCGTGCTCTCCATGGCGTTGCCAGCCCATGCCGAGCTCATCTTCAGCGAATACGTTGAAGGCACATCGAACAACAAGGCGCTCGAGATCTACAACCCCGATAGCACCGAGGTCGATCTGTCGCTCTACAAGGTCGAGCAATACAACAACGGTGCCGCGACGCCGACCACGTCCTTCGCGCTCACCGGCAAGCTTGCCCCGGGCGCGGTGTACGTGATGGCCCACAGCACGCTGGCTGGTGTGCTCGGCTCCAAGGTCAACCAGACTGCGGCGTTCACCTTCAATGGCGACGATGCCATCACCCTCACGCGCTCCGGCACGGTGGTGGACCACATCGGCCAAGTCGGCTACCGGCCTGCAGTGGGCTACTGGGGTACGGCCACGGCCGGCACCATGGACCACACACTGCGCCGCAAGAGCACGGTAAAGCAAGGCGATACGAACATCTCCGCAGTCTTCGATCCGGCTGTGCAATGGGATGCGTTCAATGTCGACGACTTCTCCGATCTCGGCCTGTACAACGGCCAGGGCGGTACGCCAACGCCGCCGCCGGTGCTGCCCGTGTGCGGCGCGGCGGCCACGCATATCGCAGATGTGCAGGGCGCAGGGGCAACGTCGCCGCTGGCCGGCCAGAACGTTGAGATCGAGGCCGTGGTGACGGCTGATTACAGCGGCACCAACGGCTTCAACGGCTTCTTCGTGCAGCAGCCCGACGCGCAGCGCCGCAAGCTGGCAGGCGTATCTGAGGGCCTGTTCATCTATGCGCCCGGCGTGACCGCGCGTGCCGGCGATCTGGTTCACATCGTCGGCAAGGTCGAAGAGAAGTACGGCCAGACCCAACTGACACTGGCCACGAATGGCCTTGCAAGCTGCTCCAGTGGCAACCGCGTGACGCCGGTGGATGTGACGCTACCTCTGGCCGATGCTAAGTCGCTGTCAGCTTATGAAGGCATGCTGGTGCGCCTGCCGCAGACGCTCACCGTGAGCGAGACGTACGAGCTTGGCCGCTATGGCAGCGTGCTGCTCAGCAACGGTCGTCTGCCACTGCCGACCAACGTGGCCCCAGCTGCGAACGGTGCGGCTGCGCAGGCTGCGGCCAATGCGCTCAACCGCCTGGTACTCGATGATGGCTCCAACCAGCAGAACCCAGGTACGGTGCCGTATCCAGCGCCGGGTCTGTCCGCCGCCAACCCGGTGCGCGCCGGTTACACGGTGAGCGGTGTGCAGGGCGTGCTGGAGATGCGCTACAACGCGTGGCGTCTGCAACCGGTGCCTGGTGCTGCTGCGCCGGTCTTCAACGCTGCCGGCAACCCGCGCACCGGTGCGCCCGCGCGTCACGCACAGGCAGACGTGCGCGTAGCTTCGTTCAACGTGCTCAACTATTTCAATGGCGACGGCAAGGGTGCCGGCTTCGACGATCCGAACAACCGCGGCGCCAAGACGCAGGCCGAGTTCGAGCGGCAGGAAGCCAAGATCGTTGCGGCCATCCGCGCCATCAACGCCGATGTGGTTGGCCTGATGGAGATCGAGAACGATGGCTATGGTGACCTGAGTGCTATCCGCCGCCTGACCAGCCAACTGGGTGCCGACTGGCGCTTCGTTGATCCGGGCGTGCCCAAGCTGGGCGGCGACGCGATCACGGTGGCGATCATCTACAACAGCCGCACGGTGGAACCGGTTGGCACAGTCGCAACGCTGGCGATTGACGACAAGAACCGCCAGCCGCTGGCTCGCAGTTTCCGCCGTATTGGTGGCACGCAGAACTTCACCGTGGTGGTCAATCACCTGAAGTCCAAGGGTTGTACCGGTGCCACCGGCAAGGACGCCGACCAGGGCGATGGCCAGAGCTGCTGGAACCCCACCCGCCTGCGCGCCGCGGGCCTGATCGCCGATTGGCTCGCCACCTCGCCGACGGGCGTGGCCGACGTGGGCAAGCTGCTGATTGGTGACCTGAACAGCTACGCCAAGGAAGACCCGGTGCTGTTGTTCGCGCAGAGGGGCTACGCCGACATGGTTGCCAAGTTCGTCGGCAAGGACGCGTACAGCTATGTGTTTGGTGGTGAGTCCGGCTACATCGACCACGCGCTGGCGACGTCCGGCCTGGCGGATCGCGTGCGCGCCGTGCATGAATGGCACATCAATGCCGACGAGCCGATCGCGCTGGAATACTCGTTCGCTTACAAGAGCGCCGAGCAGCAGCAGACGTACTATGCGCCGGATGCCTACCGTTCTTCGGACCACGATCCGGTGCTGGTTGACTTTGCGCTCAATACGCAAGCGACGGGCGGCACCCCGGGCACCGGCAGCACGACCCCGGAAGGCAGCACGGGCACACCCGGCGGCAGCAACAACGTGGGTGATTCGGGCTCGGGCTCGCTGGACCCGCTGATGTGGCTGACGCTGACGGCCGGCATGGTCGCCCTGGCACGCCGTCGTTCGTGGCGCGCCTGAGCACCTGGACACACCGCCGGCCTGACTGGCGGTCGCACAGCCCGGTGCATCCGGGCTTCCTGGCGGCCGCCTTGCTGATGCTTGCGCTGCAGGCGGGCGGAGCAACGGTGGTTGATGCCTTGTGCTATGACCGCGCCGCCATCATCAATGGCGAGGTGTGGCGGCTGGTCTCCGGTCACCTCGTCCACCTCACCTGGGCGCACTGCCTGCTCAACGTGGGTGGTTTGACCGCACTCGCGGCCATCCTGCCCGCGTCGCTGTGTGCCTGGCGCCGTTGCATGGTGCTCGCCACGCTGATCGGTCTGATTCTCTTTGCGGCCCTGCCTGGGCTGCAGTTCTATGCCGGGTTCTCCGGCATCAACTACGGCCTTGCTGTGCTGGCGCTGCTGCCACGTGCGCGTCGCGAAGCGATTGCCGCCGTTGTGCTGGCCGCGCTTGTCGGCCGTGCCGTCTGGCAGTGGCTCGGTGGCGTCAACATGGATGCTGTGGCCTGGCTTGGTGCACCGCCCCTTGCTGCTGCCCATCTGGCAGGGCTGGCTGTCGGTGCGTTGATGCTGAGCGTTTCCATGATCCGCCACAGGCCAGAAGCCACGGGCCCGCCAGTCAACCCTGCGGGGCGAGCAACGCGCTGAGTACAGCGTCGATACGATGTGGTTTGGGACGTGGCGCAACGCGGACGGCGTACGAGATTGCACGCGTGCGCCGGGTCGCAGGGGAGACGGGCAGAAACAAAAAGAGGCCGATTCAGCAATCGAGAATCGGCCCAACGAGCCCTGCAAGGAGGCAAGGTCGATATGAACGTGGTGTCGTCACGCCGCGGCCTCGCAAGGGAGGTGCGGGTGACGACGATTTGGTGATGCGCCGTCGTCCGGCGCGTACGGCTTAGAAGCGGTGACGCAGGCCGATCGTGGCGCCGGTCTGGTTTTCGCCCGCTGCAACAAAGGTCGAACCTGAGCCGCTCAGGCCTTGCGTCGAACCGTTCTTGTTCTTCGCGTAGCCGATGTTCAGGTAGACATCGGTGCGCTTGGAGAACGAGTAGTCGGCCGACAGTACGAACATCCACGGATCCGCGCTCGAGTTGCGGTTGTCCGTGTAGTACGCAGCGCCCGTCAGCAGCAGGGCCGGCATGACGCGGTACTGGCCGCCCAGCCAGTAGACGTTGGTGCGCGTGATGGTGGCCGTGGCGCTGGCCGTACCGTCGTCGCGCAGCCAGCGGAAGCCGCCGAACACCTTGGCATCGTCAAAGGCGTACGACGCACCAATCGCGGCGCGCTTGGCGCTGCGGTCCTGCAGCGCGACCGTGGCGCCCTGGTACTGGTCATACGCGGTACCGATCGAGAGGTTGCCTGCCGCATAGGCGAAGCCCAGACCGTAGTTGCGGGCCACCTTGGCTGCGCCCGGCACTTCGCCGTTGTTGTCGCGACCGAAGCTGTAGAAGCCGATGGCGGTCAGCCCGCCGAACTTGCCGGTGTATTTGATGGCGTTGTCAGCGCGGCCATTGAATGCCGAGTCGACAGCGGCCAGCGAGTAGCGCGGGTTGGCACCCATCGGGTCATAGGCGCCGAACAGGTCGTACAGCGCGGTCTGCTGACGACCCAGCGTGACGGCGCCAAAGTTGCCTTGCAGGCCAGCGTAAGCCTGGCGGCCGAACAGGCGGCCACCCTGGGCCGACATACCGGTGTCGAGGTCGAAGCCGCTTTCGAGCGTGAAGATCGCCTTCAGGCCGTTGCCGAGATCTTCCGTGCCACGCAGGCCCCAGCGCGAACCGCTCAGGTTGCCGGCATTCATGCGGACGGCGGTGTTACCGCCGGTGCTGTTGCCCGGCACGTGATTGATGGCTTCGATGCCAATGTCGGCCAGGCCGTACAGCGTCACGCCAGATGCGGTTTGGGCGAATGCCCCGGAAGCGCCACAGGCTGCAGCGATGGCTGTCATTGCGAGGAGAGCTTTTTTCACTGTCTATCTCAACTTATGTTCGGGTGAAAGGATGTCGCCGCCGTCGACCAAGCGCGCATGGCATGAGCGCATTCGCCCCCCCTTGGCGTAGCGGCAGGACGCAGGCTATTGATGCCATGTGAAATTTCGTTGGCGTATTACCAGCAATTCGTAAGCGACTCGCAAGCACCGTCCGCATTGCGTGAACAGTAAGAGGGCAGGGAAATGGCGGGCCGCGTGTGACGCGGGAAGGGATATCGGCTGCTGTGAGCAGAGCAACAAAAAACCCCGCAGAGCCAAGCCCAGCGGGGTTTCGTTGCCAAACGTCGGAGACGTTTGAGTGCGGTATTTGGTGGAGCCGGCGGGAATCGAACCCGCGTCCGCAAGCCCTCCACAGAGAGTTCTACATACTTAGTTCTGTCATTTGATTTAACCGCCGCATCGCGGACGAACACGCTCTACGACGGCGATTCACTAGGTTTTCGTCTCTAGGCCCGTGACTCACCTAAAGCTTATCTGACGTAAATGACCTCGCTAGTCTTGCGACCCTAGCCCGTCAGCGAGCCAGTGCGAGGACGGCGGCCCTTAGGCTGCCAGTGCGTAACGTTCGTCGTTAGCAGTTATTGCATTCCCATTGATTAACGAGGTGACGGGTCCTCGGTATGCCCTCCGCTGCTTCGCAACCCACGTCGAAACCAGGTCGGCCCCAGAGAAGAAACGTGATTATCCCATAGATGGGCTACTTCAGCGCGAAATCAACCCGGGTGGTCTTGCCTTTGTCCTTGATACCCTCGGCGTTGAGCTTAGGCGCCACCACAAAGAGACGTCCAGGATCCACACGTTCGGCCAGCGCCACATGCACGGCGTTGGCGCGGCGCTGGGCGAGTTCTCGCAGGTCCGCATCCGTCACCTGCACGTTGGTTTCCATCAGCTTGCGCATTTCTTCCGGCGGCAGCGATTTCGCCAGGCCGATCATGTTGCGCGGCTTCGGGAACTTGGCGGCCTTGTAGGCACGCTCCAGGTACTTGTTCTCTTCTTCGGGTTTGACGGAGGTGTCGGCCTCTGCGGCATCGCCGGCGTCCTTGAGTTTCTGCTCGCGGATCTGGCGGTTCACAGCTTCGCGGCGCAGGCCGTCACGGTCGAATTCCGGGTCGACGCGGCCGACAATGTCGAGTTTGAGCGCCGGGCGGTCCTTGAGCGCGGTCGCCAACTTGTCCAGCTTTGCGATCGACGCCGGGCCGATGACCGACGTGCCCGGATCGAACTCGATATAGCCGAGTTCTTCACCACCGGCACCGCCGAAGGCGCTGGCCAGCAGCGAGAACGGTGCTGTCACCGCACGCACGATCAGGTTGACTAGTGCACGTATGACGATGCCGCCGACGCTGAACTGCGGATCATCGAGCGAGCCCGACACCGGCAAGTGCACGTCGATCTCACCGCGCGAGTTCTTGAGCAGCGCCACCGCCAGTCGCACGGGCAGGTTGGTCGCATCCTTGCTCTCCACGCGATCGCCGAAAGTGAGTTGATCGATGAAGATGTGGTTGTCTGCGGTCAGCTTCTTCTGGTCCAGCAGGTAGTGCAGATCCATCGTCAGCTTGCCCTTGGTGATCGGGTAGCCGGCGTACTTGGCGGAGTAGGGCGTCAGGTTGGTCAGTTCCACGCCGTCGGCCTTGGCTGACAGGTCAACAAAGGCGGTGGGTGCGAGCGGGTTGATCTTGCCGTGGATGTCGACTGGCGCAGTGCCGTCGACACTGCCGCGCAAGGCCACGTCGGCGGGTGGCTGGTTAGCGGCCGTGCTGATGGTGCCTACCGAGCCGCCAATGGCCGTCAGGTTGGCGGTGTAGTTGGGTTTGACGAAGTTGTCGGTAAAGCGGATGTTGCCGTCTTGCAGCGTGATGGCATCGATGCGCAAATCGGCACCACCAGACTTGGGTGCCGTGGCTGCCACGGCCGACGCAGGTGCGGCCACCGGTGCTGAGGCGGCAGCTACGGCCACCGGCGCACTGACGACGGGGGCGGCAGCAGGGGCCGAAGCCGAGGCGGGCTGCGCCTGCGTGAGCGAGCGGCGCTCCTCATCCGACTGCACGCGGATGTCCTGCAGGTTCAGGCGCCCGTTCGGGTTGATGATGATCCGCGCATAGAACGTCGACAGCGCCACCGCACCCACGCGCACACGAGGCGTATTGCCGTCGTAGTTGGCCTGGATGCGGTTGAGCGCAAGCGAGCGCCAGCGCAGGAAGTCGTCAGAAGTCACACGATCCTGCAAGCGCACGTTGCCCAGCGTCGCGTTGCCCTGGTAGCTGACCGTCAGCGCCTTGCCCTGGTTGAGCACCAGGCGGCCGTCCATTGTCAGCAGCGCGCTGGTGATGGCTGCATTCAACGTCTTGTCGAGGTATGGATCGAAGCCCGCCAGCGACAGATTCTGCGTGTTCACGCGCAGGTCAGCCTTGAGCGGCTGCGGCACCACGTCGCCGCGCACATCCAGTTTGCCCTTGCTGCCCAGCCCGGCGCCAATCTGCACGTTGACCGGCTTACCGAGATCAGTCGATGCGTTTTGCACGACCACGTTCAGCGGTTCAACGCGCACCTTCACCGGGTGTGAGTTGGTCTGGTCTTCAAAGCCGACCGCGCCGTTGTCCAGCTTGAACGTCTGTACGGTCACGGCCCAGGGCTTCTCGGCCGGTGCACTCGGTTTGGACTTGGCCGCGGCAGCGGCGGGTTTAGCGGCGGCGGGTGGTGCGCCGTCGAGCAGCGTCAGCGTGGTCGCACCGTCCTTCTTGCGCAGCGCATCGAGTTGCAGGCCATCCGCACGCACTTCGTTCAGGGCGATCGTACGGGCTGCCAGGTCGAAGCTTTTCACGTCGGCGCGCAGCAGCTTGGCGCGCAGCGCCGTGTCCTTGCCCGCGGGTGGCGCCATCGACAGATCCGCCAGGCTGGCCGTCAGCGGTTCTGCGCGCACGTTGAACTTGTCGGCGCCGAAGTCGAGCGCGACCTTGCCTTCCGCCGACAGCGCACCGTTTTGCAATTGCGGTGCGCCTGCCTGGCGTAGATACGGCCCGATGCCGACCAGCTTCACGCCGTCGAGCTTCAGTTCCAACTCGCCATTGCTTTTCTCCAGCGAGGTGTTGCCCTTGACGTTGAGCGTGCCGCCTTGAGACAGCTTGGTCCCCACGTCAAACGTGATCGGGCCCCCCAACGTGCGTACGGCCACTTCGCCATGCAGGTCTTCCAGCGCGAGGTCCGCCGCCGGCTGTGTGGTGGCATCGCGCCAGTGCACGGTGCTGTTGGCCAACTGCAGTTTGCTGATGACAACGTCCAGAGGTTTCGGGTTGGCAGTGGGCTCCGGTGCGGCAGGCTTGGCCTCCGCCGGTGCTGGCTTGCCGCCCAGTTGCGCGAAGTTGATCGACCCATCGGCAGCACGCACTGCATCCACGCGTACGCCGTCGACCGTCAGTGCGTCCAGGTGGAATACGTTGTCTAGCGGGCGCACGTCGGTCAGCGTTGCGCGCACCTGTTTGGCGGCCACCAGCGGAGCCTTCTTGGCGTCGGTTACTTCCAGGTTGTCGAGGCCGGCGGTCCCGTGCACGCGCAGCACCGGAGCGCCGGTTTTCGGCTTCTGGAAGTCGATCGTCAGGTCGGTCGTCAGTTTGCCCTGCGGCACGGCCACCGGCAGCGGGCCGGGCACATAGCCGAGGTAGCGGGGCAGTTCCAGACCGTCGAGCTTGATGTTCAAGTTCGATTCCAGTGAATCGGCAAACGGCTTGGTCTGACCCGTGAAGTGGAGCGGAGCACCATCGATGCGCGCTGCCAGCAGGGGTTGCACGAAGATGTTCACGTCGGCCGGCAGGCTCGCCAGGAAGGGCACGCCGATCTGCAGGTTGTCCACCTTGTGCTGCGCGCCCAGCGGTTGATCGACAAACTCGATCGCGCCGTTGGTCAACTGCAGGTTGGCAAACACGAAGCGCGCCGGTTCGGTCGATTTCGGCTTGGGCGGGTTCTCCGGCGCAGTGAGCCTGTCGACGACATCGGAGAAGTTGAAGCGCTGTTCGGCGGTACGCACGATGTGCACGCGCGGCGCATCGATACGCAGTTCTTCGATGACGGGGGCACGGCGGAAGATCGAACTCCACGAGGCATTCACGTGGAGGTGGCCGACGTCCACGAATGGCGTCTTGCCGTCGCGCTCGGCGATGTGGAGCTGGTCGACATCGAGCCGCAGTGTGTACGGATTGATGCTGATCTTGCCGACCGTGACCGGCCGCTCCAGGACCTTGCTCAACTGCGTCTCGGCCAGGTGGTGCAGCAGCGGCGGTCCGCCCAGAGCACCCAGCAGGCCGAACATCACCAGGAAGATGAGTACACCCAACCCGATACGCTTGGTGCGCCGCGACGTACCAACCTGTGCGGCGCGTTGCCAGCCGGCTGTGCCGCGCACACGATCAAGCCGTGCGCGCCAGTCATTGGGCTTTGATTGCAGGTCGGGACGCGAGTCGGGGGAGGTGCTCATGCTGGTGTCGGTCCGGCCACGGTGTGGCGTACTTCGTCAGTCGGTTGACCGCCGCGTTCTGTGCGGAAGGCGGCGGTCCTGAAAGGTGCCTGGCGTCGGCCCTGGCGCCGCGCTTAAGTGCGTTGCGATGCGAGCAGCAGCGGAATCAGCTCGGCGGCGTTGGCGATCAACGCATCTGCGCGCCATTCCGAGGGCGGCGGCCCATTACCACAATAGCCGTAACTGGCAGCAATAGTAGGCATGCCGGCGGCACGGCCGGCTTCGATGTCGCGTACGTCGTCGCCCACGTAGACGATCTGCCGCGCCTCCACGCCGATGGATTCGGCCGCATGCAACAGCGGGGCCGGGTGGGGCTTGGCGTGTGGCGTCGTATCCCCGGCGACAACGCATGCCGGCGGCACCGGAAACGTCAGCTGGGCCACCAGGGGCACGGTCAGCCGGCCCGCCTTGTTGGTGACGATGCCCCAGGGGATGCCCGCGCGGCCGAGTTCAGCCAGCACGTCTGCCATGCCTGGGAACAGCGCCGTGCGCACGCAGATCTCTGCCTCGTAGTTGGCGAGGAACGCCAATCGCAGCGATTCAAATTCCACATCCTCCGGCCCGATGCCGAAGGCCACGCCGAGCAGCCCGCGCGCGCCATGTGAGGCGACGGGGCGCAGTGCCTCGTAGGCCAGCGGCTCCAGGCCGCGGTCCATGCGCACTTTGTTGGCTGCGGCCGCCAAGTCTGGCGCAGTGTCGGCCAGCGTGCCGTCCAGGTCGAACAGCACCGCGCCCAGCGGAGCCGGAAATTTGCCCGCTGTCATGCGTTGCCCGGACGACGCGTGGCCATCAGATAGTTGACGCTGGTGTCCTGCGTCAGGGCGTAGCGCCCGGTGATCGGGTTGTATTCCAGCCCACGCATCTGCTCAGGCTGCAAACCTGCCAGGCGTGCGAACGAGGCAAGCTCCGACGGGCGGATGAACTTGGCGTAGTCATGCGTGCCGCGCGGCAGCATGTTCAGCACGTATTCCGCGCCGATTACCGCCAGCAGGTAGGCCTTGGCATTGCGATGGATGGTCGAAAAGAACACGTGACCGCCCGGTTTGACCAAGGTCGCGCAAGCGCGCACAACCGACGCCGGATCGGGCACATGTTCGAGCATCTCCATGCAAGTCACGACGTCGTAACTGCTGGGCTCACGTGCTGCGAGCGCTTCTGCTGCGATCTCTTCATAATCGACGGCAACGCCCGCTTCCAGACTGTGCAGATCGGCAACCCGCAATGCTTTGCGTGACAGATCAATGCCTTTGACGTTCGCCCCAGCACGCGCCATGCTTTCAGAGAGGATGCCGCCGCCGCAACCAATGTCGACAACGCGCTTGCCCGCCAGCGGCGCGATGGATTGAATCCAGTCGAGGCGCAGCGGATTGATTTCGTGCAGGGGTTTGAACTCGCTGTTCGGGTCCCACCACCGGTGGGCGAGTTCGCTGAATTTTTCGAGTTCGCCGGGATCGGCGTTCGCGTGAGTGGTAGTCATGTTGCGCTGCGCCTGGGCATAACGGCTAGGTGAGGAAATGTACCAAAAAGCGCCGTCTCGACCAAATCAGGCGCGCCGGAAAAAAGGTTTCACATTGAAACAAAGGTGAACGAACGCGCATGCGTTTTCTCCAATCGACACCTTCCTTCAAGGAGAGATCAATGAAATCCAAACGAATTCTGGCGGGGCTCGGTGTTGTGGGCTTGACGGTGCTGGCGGGCTGCGCCGCACCGGGGTACGGTGGTGGATATGGTGGCGGCTACGGTGGTGGCGGTGGGTATGCGCCGCCCCCAGCATACGGCGGTCAGCCACAACAGCAGCCGGGCGCATTGTACGGCCGGGTCGAATCGATCCAGCCGATGCAAGCACCGGTTAACAGCCCGGGCATCCTGGGCACGATCATCGGCGGTGTGGCGGGCGGTATCCTGGGTCACCAAGTTGGCGGCGGTACAGGCAACACGGTGGCGACGATCGGCGGTGCTGCACTTGGCGCCTATGCGGGTAACCAAGTTGAGCAGCGTGCAGCTGCGGGCGGACAAACCGTGTACCGCATCAGCGTGCGTCTGGACGATGGCCGTGTCGCTACCGTCACGCAGCAAAACCCGAACAACCTGCGCGTGGGTGATCGCGCCATGGTCGCCAACGACCAGGCAACGCCATCTTACTAATAGAGAAGGGCGAGCGGGGTTCCGGACCTTGGAGCATGAAAAGGCGGGGGCATGAGCGTCACCGCTTTTTTGCTGCCTTGGTCATCCGCAGATCGATAAGCCAGCCAAGCTGAACGCTAGGTGTGCAGGCGAAAAAAAAGCCCAGCTTTCGCTGGGCTTTTTCCTTCGGTCGAAACCGAATTACTTGCGCGTGCCGACCACTTCAACGTCAACGCGGCGGTTCGGTTGCTGGCAGGCGATTTGTGCCTTGCGAGCGCCCTTGCACGACTTCGGATCAACCTTCAGCTGGCGCTTGCCCTTGCCTTCCGTGTAAACACGGTTGGCTTCGATGCCCTTGCTGACCAGGTAGCCCTTGACGGCTTCAGCACGACGGACCGACAGGCGGTCGTTGTACTTGTCCGAGCCGAACGAGTCGGTGTGGCCAACGGCGATCACGACTTCCAGGTTGATGCCTTGCAGCTTCGAGACCAGGTCGTCCAGCTTAGCCTTGCCTTCCGGCTTCAGCACAGCCTTGTCGAAGTCGAACAGCGTGTCAGCAGCGAACGTAACCTTCTCGCTCGACACAACCGGAGCAGCCGGGGTAGCCGGAGCGGCCGTCGGAGCAGCTGCCGGAGCCAGAGCGCCGTCGCACTGAGCGTTGGCAGTTGCCGGCGTCCAGAAGCCATTGCGCCAGCACAGTTCGTTCGTGCCGTTCTTCCAGACCCACTCGCTCGTGCCGTTACCCCAGTTGTCGTTGACGGCCTTCTTTTCGTAGGGCACCGACTGAGCGTAAGCGGACGCAGCCATGGCTACCGCAGCTGCAGCGAACGCGAGCTTGGCAAATTTTTTCATATTTCTCCTCTCAGGATGAGATCACCGCAGAAGACTGCGAGCAGATGGGACGAAAACAAGTCATACATTCTTCGGAGTATAACATTCTCGGTGTGGTGAAGGCTCCACTTCGAACAATGTCTGCCTCTTCGCTGGGGGATTGTGCCACAAGCACGCACTCCTAAAAAGCAAATATAAGCGATTCGAACGGGGCACCACGGCCTTGTGGTGTGTACGCAACAAGGCAGGAAACTGCTCGCAAACCCTTGTGGGGACTGGGTCGCGGGTTTTGTCCGACTTCGCAGGGAACGTGCCCGAGGTTGAGGATGCGTCGCTCGCCCGCATGAGGGGAGGGGGGCTTGCGGCATGGTAAAATGTTCTGTTATTCGCGCAACCGCAGTGCTTCGTAGTGATCGCTACGGGGCCTCTCACCGTTCGCCCAATGGATCAATTCGCCAAAGAGACACTCCCGGTATCGCTCGAAGAGGAAATGCGCAGTTCGTACCTCGCTTACGCCATGAGCGTGATCGTGGGCCGCGCCCTTCCAGATGTACGGGATGGTCTCAAGCCGGTGCATCGCCGTGCGTTGTATTCGATGCACGAACTGAACAACGACTGGAACCGTCCCTATAAGAAGTCCGCACGTATCGTCGGGGATGTGATCGGTAAGTATCACCCTCACGGCGACACTGCTGTATACGACACCATCGTGCGGATGGCGCAGGATTTCTCCCTGCGCTACATGCTGGTTGATGGCCAGGGCAACTTCGGCTCGGTCGACGGCGACAACGCCGCGGCGATGCGTTACACCGAAATCCGCCTGTCGAAGATCGCCCATGAACTGTTGGCCGACCTCGACAAGGAAACCGTCAATTTCGAGCCGAACTACGACGGCAGCGAAAGCGAGCCTTCGGTCCTGCCGGCGCGCATCCCGAACCTGCTGGTCAACGGTTCGTCCGGGATCGCGGTCGGTATGGCGACCAACATTCCGCCGCATAACCTGAATGAGATTGTCGACGGTTGCTTGCATCTGCTGAACAATCCGGAGGCAACGGTTGATGAGCTGATCGAGCTGATCCCGGCGCCGGATTTTCCGACGGCCGGCATCATCTACGGCATCTCGGGCGTGCGCGAAGGCTATCGCACCGGCCGTGGTCGCGTGGTGATGCGCGCTAAGACGCACTTTGAAGATATCGACCGTGGTCAACGCCAGGCGATCATCGTTGACGAGCTGCCCTATCAAGTTAACAAGCGCACGCTGCTTGAGCGCATTGCCGAGCTGGTGACGGAAAAGCGTATCGAGGGTATCTCCGACATTCGCGACGAGTCGGACAAGTCCGGCATGCGCGTGGTGATCGAACTCAAGCGTGGTGAAGTGCCGGAGGTTGTGCTCAACAACCTCTATAAGAATACGCAGCTGCAAGACACCTTCGGCATGAACATGGTGGCGCTGGTCGATGGCCAGCCGCGCCTGCTGAACCTGCGCCAGATGCTGGAGTGCTTCCTGCTGCACCGCCGCGAGGTGGTGACGCGCCGCACCGTGTTCGATCTGCGCAAGGCGCGCGAACGTGGCCACATTCTGGAAGGTCTGGCTGTCGCACTGGCCAACATCGACGAGTTCATCGCCATCATCAAGGCTGCGCCGACGCCGCCGGTTGCGAAGGCCGAGTTGATGAGCCGCAGTTGGGATTCGGGCCTGGTGCGCGAGATGTTGTCGCGTGCCGAGGGCGAAACCGCGGGTGGCCGCGACGCTTACCGTCCGGAAGGTTTGCTGCCGGCGTTCGGCATGCAGGGTGACGGCCTGTACAAGCTGTCGGACACGCAAGCGCAGGAAATCCTGCAGATGCGCCTGCAACGCCTCACCGGGCTGGAGCAGGACAAAATCGTCCAGGAATACCGCGAAGTGATGGCGCAGATCGCCGATCTGCTGGACATCCTGGCGCGTCCGGAGCGCATTACTGCCATCATCGTCGAGGAAATCACCGCCATCCGCGCGGAGTTCGGTGATGAGCGCCGCTCGCAGATCGAGCACAATGCAACCGAGTTGGATACAGAAGACCTCATTACGCCGCAAGATCTGGTGGTGACGTTGTCCCACAGCGGTTATATGAAGAGTCAGCCGATTTCCGAGTACCGTGCGCAGAAGCGTGGTGGTCGTGGCAAGCAGGCCGCAGCCACCAAGGAAGATGACTGGATCGACACGCTATTTGTCGCCAACACGCACGATTACATCCTCTGCTTCTCGAACCGTGGCCGTCTGTACTGGCTGAAGGTGTGGGAAGTGCCGGCGGGCAGCCGTAACTCGCGCGGCCGACCGATCGTCAATATGTTCCCGCTGTCGCCGGGCGAGAAGATCAACGTGATCCTGCCGGTCAAGCAGTTCGATGAGCAGCATTTCGTGTTCATGACCACCTCCAAGGGCACGGTTAAGAAGACGGCGCTGACCGATTTCTCGAACCCGCGCAAGGCCGGCATCATCGCTGTGGACCTGGATGAGGGAGACTTCTTGATCGGCGCTGCCATTACCGATGGTCAGCACGACGTGATGCTGTTCTCGGATGCGGGCAAGGCGGTTCGTTTTGATGAGAACGACGTGCGTCCGATGGGGCGCCAGGCGCGTGGCGTGCGCGGTATGAACCTGGAGGAGAACCAGCAGGTGATCGCCATGCTGGTGGCGCCGGCTGAAACCGAAACCGAAGGCGAGGGTGCGCAAGTGAGCGTCGGTAGCGTGTTGACCGCCACCGAAAACGGTTACGGCAAGCGTACTCCGATCTCGGAGTACACCCGTCACGGTCGCGGTACCAAAGGCATGATCGCCATCCAGACCTCCGAGCGGAACGGCAAGGTGGTGGCTGCCGCGCTGGTGGCGCCGGAAGACGAGATCATGCTGATCACCACCGGTGGCGTGCTGATCCGCACGCGTGTGGATGAGATCCGCGAAATGGGTCGAGCCACGCAAGGCGTCACGCTCATCAATGTGGGTGAGGGCAACAAGCTGTCCGGTCTGCAGCGTGTCGTGGAGTCCGACGCGGAAGGTGATGAAAGTGTGGAGACGCCAGATTCCGCACCGGACGCCGATGCACAGTCGGATGACAGCGCCGAGTCATAATTGGAAACAACTTTTGCTTGCCGTTGCGCGCAGTTCTGGTCATGATGCCGGACCTGTGCGCGGCAAGGGCTGGAACTTATGCGTCACGCTCCGGCCTAAACGCAACGCTTATCTCAAGGGAGCAACAATGCACAAGAGTCTCAAACTCAAACATCTGATCGTGGTGGCTGGTTTCGCTCCGCTGTTTGCGTTCGCCCAAGCTGGCGGCGATGCAGACAAGACGGCTGCCATCAAGGAATTGCTGACGACGATGAATGTTGACGCAGCCATCAAGGGTCAGGGTGAAGTGCTGGAAAACGGCGCCAAGCAAGAAGCCCCGCTGGTGCTGGAGCAATCGCTGGTCGAGAACAAGTCGCTGAACGACAAGCAAAAGCAGGCTGCTGTCGACAAGCTGAAGAAGAACGGCGCCGTGCAGCGCATGACCGACGGCGCCGGCAAGGCGTTCGAAACGGATGCCTTCCGCAAGGATGCTCTGCAGGCTCACTACGATTCGCTGGGCAAGTACTACTCGACCCAGGAAATCAAGGATCTGACCACGTTCCTGAAAACGCCGAGCGGCCAGAAGTTCATGGCTAACCAAGGCAAGGCCATGCAGGAAGTGTGGGGCAACGTGATGCAGAAGTACGGTCCGCAAGTCGGCAAGGCAATGCGCGACATGGCTGACAAGGAAGTCGCTGCTGCAGCGAAGTAATTGAGCGCACTATCGACGATATAGGTGGACGAGCGGGGCGCAATCCCCGTCGCGCCGCCAGTTGGTAGATAATGGCTGTTTGGGTTCGCGCCCAGACAGCCATTTTTCTTTTGCCTCCCTCTCATGAGCCAAGCCGATCTCGCCATCCAAGCCAGCCAGGCACGTGTCTATAACTTTTCGGCGGGGCCAGCCGTGCTGCCGGCCGAGGTGCTGCGGCAGGCGGCGGAAGAGATGCTCTCCTGGCAGGGCAGCGGCATGAGCGTGATGGAGATGAGCCATCGCGGCCGCGAATTCGAAAGCATTCTTGCGCAGGCCTTTGCGGATTTGCGTGAACTGCTGGCGGTGCCGGATCACTACGAGATCCTGTTCTTGCAGGGCGGTGCGATCGCTGAAAACGCCATCGTTCCGCTGAACCTGATGCGCCGTCTATCCGTCGATGCGCCCAAGGCGGACTACGTTGTCACTGGCACGTGGTCGGTAAAGTCTCAGCAGGAAGCGCGTAAGTACGGTGAGGTGAACATCGCCGCCACCAGCGAGGCCGAGCGTTTCCACAAGATTCCGGACGTATCGAGCTGGAATCTCTCGGATGACGCGGCCTACGTGCACCTGTGTACGAACGAGACCATCGTCGGCGTGGAATACCAGGAGACGCCCGACGTCGGTCAAGCGCATGGGCGCGTGGTGGTGGCCGACGTGTCGAGCCACATTCTCTCCCGGCCGATCGACTGGGATGGCTATCAGGTTCTGTATGGTGGCGCGCAGAAGAACATCGGCCCCGCCGGCCTGACGATCGCCATCGTCCGCAAGGACTTGCTGGGCCATGCACACCCGCTGTGCCCGTCGGCATTCAACTGGCGCCTCGTGGCCGAGAACGGCTCGATGTACAACACACCGCCCACGTACGCGATCTACATCGCTGGGCTTGTGTTCCAGTGGATCAAGCGCCAGGGCGGTGTTGAAGCGCTGGAGACGCGAAACATCGTCAAGTCGAAGATGCTGTACGACTTTATCGACGCGAGCAGCTTCTACCGCAACGAAATCCATCCGACGTGCCGTTCGCGCATGAACGTACCCTTCTTCCTCAACGACGAGTCCCGCAACGAGGCGTTCCTCACGCAGGCGCGCGCGCGCGGGCTGGTGCAACTCAAGGGCCACAAGTCCGTGGGCGGCATGCGGGCGAGCATCTACAACGCGATGCCGCTGGAAGGCGTGGAAGCGCTGGTCGACTTCATGCGTGACTTTGAGCGGGCGTCCGCCTAAGGCATTCGCCCAACCACGGCAGAACATTGCGCGAAGCGCCTGCTTCGCGCGGCAATTTGCAATCCATTGCCGAACCCGATTCCTACAATGACCAGTCAGTCAGACGATACGAAGCAAAACAAGGACGCCGCACTGGCGGCGGAGTTGGCGCCGTTGCGCACGCAGATCGACGCCATTGATAACCAATTGCTCACGCTGCTCTCCGACCGCGCCAAGGTGGCGCAGGAAGTGGGCGAGGTGAAGAAGCGCTATTCGTCGCCTGCGTTCCGGCCGGACCGCGAGCTGCAGGTGATCCGCAAGATGCAGTCGAGCAATTCGGGTCCGCTACATGATGAGAGCATCGCTGCCATCTGGCGTGAGGTGATGTCTGCGTGTCGCGGCCTGGAGCAGGCGCTGCGCATCGGTTACCTGGGCCCGGCGGGCACGTTCTCGGAGCAGGCGGTGATCGCGCATTTCGGTCATGAGATCCAGCCGATGCCTTGTCCGAGCATTGACGAGGTGTTCCGTGCGGCGGAATCCGGCACGGTCGATTGCGGTGTGGTGCCGGTTGAGAATTCGACGGAGGGCGTGGTGTCGCGCACGCTCGATCTGTTCTTGACGACGTCGCTGAAGATCAGCGGTGAGATTGCGCTGCGTGTGCACCACAATCTGTTGCACAAGACTGGCGACATGTCGCAGGTGAAGGTGGTGCGCGCGCATGCGCAGGCGCTGGCGCAGTGCCAACGGTGGTTGAACACGAACTATCCGAACCTGCCACGCGAGGCCGTGTCGAGCAACGCCGAGGCTGCTCGTATGGCGGGTGAAGACGAAATGGTTGCCGCGCTGGCAAGTGTGCAGGCGGCCAACCGCTACGGCCTGCATGTGGTGCGCGCCAACGTCGAAGACGATCCGCATAACCGCACGCGTTTCGTCGTCATTGGCAACTATGAGACGGAGCCGAGCGGGCGTGATCAGACGTCGCTGATTCTGTCGGTGCCGAACGAGGCCGGCGCAGTCTACAAGCTGCTGGCGCCGCTCGCGGAGAACGGCGTGTCGATGTGCCGTTTCGAATCGCGTCCGGCGCGCAGCGGTGCGTGGGAGTACTACTTCTACGTCGATGTGGAAGGCCACCAGCGTGATCCGCAAGTAGCGCGCGCGCTGGAGAAGCTGCGTCATGACGCAGCGTATTTCAAAGTGCTGGGGTCCTATCCCTCGGCACGCTAACGGGGACGAGGCAAGCCAGCGCTGGTTTGCAGCGCTCCCGAGGGATTCAAAAGCGCGCCTCGCATGGGCGGGGCGCTGATACCAAAGGAGCACCCCATGTCTTTGCAGTTCGGCCCGGCGTATGTCCGCGCCATCGCCCCCTATGTGGCCGGCAAGCCGATTTCCGAAGTAGCACGCGAGTTCGGCTTGGATGCCGCGCGCATCGTCAAGCTGGCGTCGAATGAGAACCCGCTTGGTATGCCGCAATCGGCCAAAAGCGCGATGGCAGCCGCCATTGACGAGCTGGCGCGCTATCCGGATGCCAACGGCTTCAGCCTGAAGGCCGCACTGCATGCCAAGTTTGGCGTGCCCGAAGCGTGGATCACGCTGGGCAACGGCAGCAACGACATTCTCGAGTTGGCGGCCCGCGCACTGGTGGAACCGGGGCAGGGCGTGATGTATGCGCAGTACTCATTTGCCGTGTATGCGCTGGCGGCTCAGGAAGTCGGTGCGCACGCCATTGAAGTGCCGGCTCGCGACTACGGCCACGACCTCGACGCGATGGCCGCGGCCATCACGCCGGACACGCGTTTGATCTACATCGCTAATCCGAACAATCCGACTGGCACGTTCCTGTCGGCCAGTGAAATCGCTGCGTTTCTGGCCAAGGTGCCGCCGACCGTCGTGGTTGTGCTGGACGAGGCCTACAACGAATTCCTCAAGCCCGAACAGCAGTACGACTCGACGGCATGGGTGCGTCAGTATCCGAACCTGCTGGTGTCGCGCACGTTCTCAAAGGCCTATGGGCTGGCTGGCTTGCGGGTGGGCTACGGCATCGCACAACCGCAGTTGACCGATCTGCTTAACCGCATTCGCCAACCGTTCAATGTGAACAGCTTGGCGCAGGCCGCAGCGGTGGCCGCGCTCAATGATGCGGAATTCCTGCGCCAATCGGCTGAGCTGAACGCTGCGGGCTACGCGCAACTGACTGAAGCCTTCGATCGTCTCGGCCTGCAGTACGTGCCGTCGTCTGGCAACTTCGTGCTGGTGCGCGTGGGTAACGACAACAGTGCTGGTGCACGCGTGAACATTGCGTTGCTCAAGCAAGGGGTGATCGTGCGTCCGGTCAGCAACTACGGCCTGCCGCAATGGCTGCGCATCAGCATCGGGCTGCGCGAAGAGAACGCCACCTTCATCGAGGCGCTGGAAGTGGCGCTGGCGCAGGAAAAAGCCGCCGCGTAACTTCTGTTGCAACCGTTGCGGCGCCCTAGTTCAGGCATCGGGCGCCGCGCACATCGGGCTACAATGCCGCTTTGCTTTTTTTCTGGCAGGGCGGTGTTGTGGCCTCTTCTTTTTCCAGTTCACGGTTGGTGATTGTCGGCGTCGGCCTGATTGGTGGTTCGTTGGCGCTGGCGTTGCGTCGCGCGGGTGTGGTCGGGCAGATCATTGGCGTCGGGCGTTCGGCCGCGTCGCTTGAAGCGGCGATTCGCCTGGGCGTGATCGATGAAGCGCTGCCGATGGAAGAAGCCGTGCGCGGCGCCGACATGGTGGTGCTGTGTGCACCCGTCGCGCAGACGTTACCGTTGCTGCTCGCCATGCAGCCGCACCTGGGCCCGGACACCACCGTCACGGATGCCGGCAGCACCAAGTCTGACGTCATCATGGCAGCCAAGACGGCGCTGGGTGATCAGGTCAGCCAGTTCGTGCCCGCGCACCCGATCGCTGGCCGTGAATTGAATGGCGTGGAGGCCGCACTGGCCGATCTCTACGTCGGCAAAAAGACCGTGCTGTGTCCGCTGCAGGAAAACCGTCGCGTTGATGTCGCTCGCGTGCAGGCGATGTGGGAGGTAGCGGGAGCGCACTGCCACATCATGTCTGCCGTGCAGCACGACGCTGTGTTCGCGGCGGTCAGCCACCTGCCGCACGTGCTGTCGTATGCGCTGGTTGCACAGATCATCAATGCCGAAGACGGCGCGCTCAAGCTCGACTTTGCCGGCGGCGGTTTCCGCGATTTCACGCGCATCGCCGCGTCGTCGCCCGAGATGTGGCGCGACATCTGCTTGTCGAACCGCGAAGCGCTGCTGCGCGAGTTGAACACCTACGAAGCCGCAATCGGCCGTCTGAAGACGATGATTGCCGAGCGCGATGGCGCCTCGCTTGAACGCGTGTTCCGCCGCGCGAGCGAAGCCCGTCTGGCTTGGCCGCAGCGCGTGGCGCCAACCACGCAACCCGAATAACGTTTTGTTTTGAACTGACTGGATTCATGGAACATCTCGACGTCGGTCCGCTGAAGACGGCGCGCGGCACCATCAAGCTGCCAGGCTCGAAGAGCATCTCCAACCGCGTGCTGCTGCTGGCCGCACTTGCGCAGGGCGAAACCGTCGTACGCGCGTTGCTCGACTCCGATGACACGCGCGTCATGCTGGACGCACTCGGCAAGCTGGGTGTCTCGGTTGAAGGTCTGGGCGACAACGCCTATCGCGTCACCGGCACCGGTGGCCGTTTCCCGAACAAGTCCGCAGATCTGTTCATGGGCAACGCCGGTACTGCCATCCGCCCGCTGACGGCCGCGCTGGCGCTGCAAGGCGGTGAGTACACACTGCACGGCGTGCCGCGCATGCACGAGCGGCCGATCGGCGATCTGGTCGACGGCCTGCGCCAGGTCGGCGCGCACATCGACTACACCGGCAACGAAGGCTATCCGCCGCTGGCGATTCATGCCGCGCCGGTCAAGATTGACGCGCCCATCCGCGTGCGCGGCGATGTGTCCAGCCAGTTCCTGACTGCGCTGCTGATGTCGCTGCCGCTGGTCGAGTCGGCAGGCAACGTCACCATTGAAGTGGTTGGCGAGCTGATCTCCAAGCCCTACATCGAGATCACGTTGAACCTAATGGCGCGCTTTGGCGTGCAGGTTGTGCGCGACGGTTGGGCATCGTTCATCGTGCCGACTGGCGTCGCATACATGGCACCAGGCGAGATTTTCGTGGAAGGCGATGCCTCGTCGGCGTCGTACTTCCTGGCCGCCGGCGCGCTTGGTGGTGGGCCGGTGCGCGTGGAGGGGGTTGGCATGTCCAGCATCCAGGGCGACGTCCGCTTTGCTGACGCGCTCAACCGCATGGGCGCCAACGTGATGGCGGGCGACAACTGGATCGAAGTCCGCGGCGTCGAGCGCGACGACGGCAAGCTGCATGCGGTCGAGTTGGACTGCAACCACATCCCAGACGCGGCGATGACGCTGGCGGTGGCCGCGCTGTTTGCCGACGGCACTACCACGCTCACCAACATCGCAAGCTGGCGCGTCAAGGAAACCGACCGCCTGTCTGCCATGGCCACCGAACTGCGTAAGCTCGGCGCCGAAGTGGAAGAGGGCGCCGACTACATCCGTGTGACGCCCCCGTCGCAATGGACTTCGCCCGCTGGCGGCATCGATACCTACGACGACCACCGAATGGCGATGGCCTTCTCTCTGGCCGCGTTTGGCCCGGTGCCGGTGCGCATCAACGACCCGCGTTGCGTCGCCAAGACGTTCCCGGAATATTTCTCGGCGTTCGGCGGCATTACCGCTTGAAACGCAATTAACCACCAGCTCTTATCATGTCCGACGCCGCTGCTTCCACGCCGTATCCGGTCATCACCATCGACGGCCCCACTGCGTCCGGCAAGGGCACCGTCGCCCATCAGGTCGCTGACTTGCTTGGCTTTCACCTATTGGATAGCGGCTCCCTGTACCGCTTGGTGGCGCTCTCCAGCATGCGCGAGAACGTCGACGATCACGACGTGGAGAACCTCGTGCGCATCGCCAGCACCCTGGATGTGCGCTTCAAAGCCGATCACATCTGGCTCAACGGTGAAGATGTGAGCTTGGCGTTACGTCATGAGTCGGTCGGCAACCAGGCCTCGGCCATTGCCGTGCATGGCGCCGTGCGTGAGGCGTTGCATGCACGTCAGCGCGCCTTCCTGGAGGCACCCGGCCTCGTAGCCGATGGCCGCGACATGGGCACCGTGGTTTTTCCCGAAGCGGTGCTCAAGGTGTTCCTCACGGCAAGCGTGCAGGCGCGCGCCGAGCGGCGCTATAAACAATTGATTGCAAAGGGTTTTTCTGCTACAGTGGAAAGTCTTTCGCAGGACTTGGAGGCGCGTGATTTGCGGGATCGCACCCGCAGTGTCGCGCCGCTGCGTCCGGCGCAGGATGCGCGGCAACTGGATTCGTCCGATATGACGGTCGATGAGGTGGTCGCGCAGGTACTGGACTGGTACCGGCAGGTGCAGAGCGCCAACAAGGCGAACTGAATCGGCTGATCCGGTCCGATCGGTGCCGGTGGCATGTTGCCGCTGGCGGTTGTTCAACTCGTAACCCCGCATGCGCGTGTCTTCGCCCATTGAGCGAAAGCTATGCGAGGCATGTTCTGCGGATGCCTATTTTTTATGTCCCAAACTAACGAATCTTTTGCCGCCCTGTTCGAAGAGTCGATCGCCAAGTCCAATATGAAGGCTGGCGAAGTGATCTCTGCGGAAGTTGTGCGTATTGACCACAACTTCGTCGTTGTGAACGCGGGCCTGAAGTCCGAAGCATTTGTTCCGGTCGAAGAATTCCTGAACGACCAGGGCGAGCTGGAAGTGCAAGTCGGCGACTACGTTTCGGTCGCGATCGACGCACTGGAAAACGGCTACGGCGACACCATCCTGTCGCGCGACAAGGCCAAGCGCCTGGCTTCGTGGCTGAACCTTGAGAAGGCACTGGAATCCGGCGAGATCATCTCCGGTACCGTGACCGGCAAGGTGAAGGGCGGCCTGACCGTCATGGTCAACGGTATTCGTGCATTCCTCCCGGGTTCGCTCGTCGACGTACGTCCGATCAAGGACACCACGCCGTACGAAGGCAAGACCCTCGAATTCAAGGTCATCAAGCTGGACCGCAAGCGCAACAACGTTGTGCTGTCGCGCCGTGCCGTGGTTGAAGCCACGCTGGGCGAAGAGCGTCAGAAGCTGATGGAAACGCTCAAGGAAGGCGCGATCGTCAACGGTATCGTCAAGAACATCACCGACTACGGCGCGTTCGTGGATCTGGGTGGCATCGACGGTCTGCTGCACATCACCGACCTGGCATGGCGTCGCGTGCGTCACCCGAGCGAAGTGCTGTCGGTTGGCCAGGAAATCACCGCCAAGATCCTCAAGTTCGACCAAGAGAAGAACCGCGTCTCGCTGGGCGTGAAGCAACTGGGCGAAGATCCGTGGGTCGGCATCTCGCGCCGTTACCCGCAAGGCACCCGCCTGTTCGGCAAGGTGACCAACCTGACCGACTACGGCGCGTTCGTTGAGATCGAAGCCGGCATCGAAGGCCTGGTGCACGTGTCCGAAATGGACTGGACCAACAAGAACGTGGCTCCGTCCAAGGTTGTCCAGCTGGGCGACGAAGTGGAAGTCATGGTCCTGGATATCGACGAAGACAAGCGTCGTATCAGCCTGGGCATGAAGCAGTGCAAGGCCAACCCGTGGGACGACTTCGGCCGTAACCACAAGAAGGGCGACAAGCTGTCGGGTCAGATCAAGTCGATCACCGACTTCGGCGTGTTCATCGGTCTGCCGGGCGGCATCGACGGCCTGGTGCACCTGTCGGACCTGTCGTGGCAAGAGACTGGCGAAGAAGCTGTTCGCAAGTACAAGAAGGGCGACGAAGTGGAAGCCGTCGTGCTGGCCATCGACATCGACAAGGAACGCATCTCGCTGGGTATCAAGCAGCTGTCGGGCGATCCGTTCAACAACTTCGTGTCGACCAACGACAAGGGTTCGATCGTGAATGTCACGATCAAGACCGTTGATCCGAAGGGTGCCGTGGTGCAGCTGGCTGACGACGTGGAAGGCTACCTGCGCGCCTCGGAAATCTCGAGCGACCGCGTGGAAGATGCCCGCAACGTGCTGAAGGAAGGCGAAACGATGACTGCGATGATCGTCAACATCGATCGCAAGTCGCGCAACATCAACGTTTCGATCAAGGCCAAGGACAGCGCCGACCAACAAGAAGCGATGCAGAAGTTCTCGGCAGATACTGGCACCGCCGGTACGACGAACCTCGGCGCGCTGCTGAAGGCGAAGCTGAACGAAACCAACCAGTAAGCATCTACCGGGTCGACCCTATCAAGACGGCGAGGACGAGCGCACGATGCCCATGACCAAGTCCGAACTCGTGGAGAAGCTTGCCGCCCGCTTTCCGCAGCTGTTGCTGCGGGACGCGGACATCGCGGTCAAGACGATTCTGGATGCGATGTCCGACGCCTTGGCGGACGGCCACCGCATCGAGATCCGTGGATTCGGCAGTTTCGGCCTGAATCGCCGTCCGCCGCGCGTCGGTCGCAACCCCAAGTCTGGCGAGAAGGTGCTGGTGCCCGAAAAGCGGGTGCCCCACTTCAAGGCGGGTAAGGAGTTGCGTGAGCGAGTCGACCGCAGCTTGGCGCAACAAGGTGAACCTTCTTCGGAGGGTGAGCCAGCTGTGTCGCTGATGGCTGTCAAGGCAGCGCGGCAGGCTGAGTGCAATCGCCAGACGGCCGGTTTTTCGGCGGATACGGTGGTGCCGCTGGCCATGTCACGCTAAGCCTAGGTTGTAGAAGGTCGTTTCAGAAGCGCCCCGGTTTTACCGGGGCGTTTTCTATTGTGGCGATGGCTTTTCGCGCAGCCCTTGGCGTGGCTGGCCATCATATGAATCCGCTACAATGCGGCTCAATCCGGCAATCGAGTGCTGCCCAGTCTCACTGGATTGCGCCGCCGTTTGTTTCCGCGCTGTTTGTTACTGAGTCTGCATGAAATTTCTCGTCTGGGTCATCCGCATCCTGTTGTTCGTGCTGCTCTTTGCGCTGGCATTGCACAACACGGCGGAAGTCTCGCTGGTGTTGCCGTTTGGCGTGGCTTGGCATGCGCCGTTGATTCTGATCGCGCTGGCATTCTTCGTGGCTGGGATCCTGCTCACCATGCTGGCGATGACGCCGCGTGTGGTGCGCCATCGCTTTACCGCCAGCCGCCTGCGGCGCCAGATTGGGCGCATGAAGAAGGCGGAAGAGGTGGCCGAGCCCACTGCGCCCGTCATTGCTGATTCCCCTTATCACGTTCCCGGCCCCAAGGTCTGACGCATGGACTTCGATCTCTGGTGGCTGTTGGCCATCCCGCTGGTGTTTGGCTTGGGCTGGGTCGCTGCGCGACTCGACGCCCGCCAGTTGCGCACCGAACAGTCGTCGCTGCCGCGCTCTTATTTCAAGGGGCTGAATTTCCTGCTCAATGAGCAGCCGGACAAGGCTATCGATGCCTTCATCGAGGTTGCCCGCCTTGACCCGGAAACCACCGAATTGCACTTTGCGCTCGGCAGCCTGTTCCGCCGCCGCGGCGAGACCGAGCGTGCCATCCGTGTGCACCAGAACCTCGTCAACCGCCCTGATCTACCGGCCAACGAGCGCGATCACGCGTTGTATGAACTCGGCCAGGATTTCCTGCGCGCTGGCCTGCTGGACCGCGCGGAAGAGTCCCTGCGGATGCTGATGGAAGGCACGTTTGCCGAGCCTGCCAAGCGCGTACTGCTAGAGCTGTACGAGGTCGAAAAAGAATGGCGCAAGGCCATCGATGCAGCGCGCGAACTGCAGACCCTTCAGGGTAAGGATTACGCCGTCCAGATCGCGCAGTTCTGCTGTGAGTTGGCGCAGGAGTCTCTGCAGCGCAAGGATGTTCCGATCGCCATTGAGTGGCTCGAACGCGCGCTGCAGGAGAACCCGAAGAATGTGCGCGCCACCATCCAACTGGGCGATGTGGCGCAAGGGCAGGGCGATACCGAAGGCGCAATCAAGCGCTGGCGCAGTATCGAACAGCAGAATCCAGCATTCCTGCCGCTGGTGGCCGAGCGGCTGATGAAGGCGTATACCCAACTTGGCCGTGCCGCAGAAGGGCTGGCGTGGCTGCGCTCCAAGATGGACGCGCGCCTGGGCCCGGAACTGCTCGATACGGTCTACAAGTATGAATTGGACGTACACGGTATCGACGATGCCGTGGCACTGATGCGTGATCAGATCCGCCGTCAACCGTCGCTGATGGCGCTCACGCGGCTGGTGGAGGCCGAGGCGACGCGCGCTTCCGAGGCGGTTGGTCATGAGGCGCCCGCCACGGCAGATGTGGCAGAGAGTGCGCTGGCCGATCCGGTCGAGGATGGCAGCAACGCAGACATCCAGCGTGCACACGATCTGGGTGCCATTCGAGATCTCTTGCAAAGTCGCACACGCAACCTGGCGCGCTATACGTGCCAGGAATGCGGTTTCCGCGCGCGCCTGTTCTATTGGCAGTGCCCTGGCTGCAACCGCTGGGAAACCTACTCACCGCGCCGCACCGAGACGCTTGGCGGCAGCGGCGGGGCCAGTATGTAATTCAGTCCGGCGCGGTTGGTTGTCCATCGCGCCGGCGCTTTTCTAATCTTTGAAGTGTTCGTATGAAAATCACCATCATCGGTAGCGGTTATGTCGGTCTGGTCACCGGCGCGTGTCTGGCGGAGCTGGGCAACGATGTGTTCTGCCTCGACGTCGACCAGAAGAAGATCGACCTGCTCAACGCCGGCGGCGTGCCCATCTACGAACCGGGGCTCAAGGAGCTGATCGAGCGCAACCGCGCGGCCGGCCGCATCCAGTTTTCGACTGACGTGGCAGCCAGCGTCGCGCACGGTGATGTGCAGTTCATCGCCGTGGGTACGCCGCCGGATGAAGATGGCTCGGCGGACCTGAAATACGTACTGGCCGCTGCACGCAACATCGCCCAGCACATGAACGGCTTCAAGGTGATCGTCGACAAGTCGACCGTGCCTGTTGGCACCGGCGACAAGGTGCGCGCTGCCGTTGCCGAAGTATTGGCCACGCGCGGCAAGTCCGATGTCGGCTTCTCGGTGGTGTCGAACCCCGAGTTCCTGAAGGAAGGTGCTGCGGTGGACGACTTCATGCGCCCGGACCGCATCGTGCTCGGCACCTATGCCGACAACGATGGCCAGCGCGCCAAGGCGATGATGCGCACGCTCTACGCGCCGTTCAACCGCAACCACGAACGCACCTTCTACATGGACGTGCGTTCGGCCGAATTCACCAAGTACGCTGCCAACTCGATGCTGGCCACACGTATCTCGTTCATGAATGAGATGGCCAACCTCGCCGACAAGGTGGGCGCTGATATCGAACTCGTGCGCCTGGGCATTGGCTCCGACCCGCGCATCGGTTACAGCTTCCTCTACGCCGGTACCGGCTACGGGGGCTCGTGTTTCCCGAAGGATGTGCAGGCGCTGGTGCGCACTGCGCAGGAGTACGGTCAGACGCTGCACGTGCTGGAGGCCGTCGAGGCCGTCAACGACAAGCAGAAGGAAGTGCTGGTCGGCAAGATTGAAGACCGCATGGGTGCAGACCTGACGGGGCGCACGTTTGCCATCTGGGGCTTGGCTTTCAAGCCGAATACCGATGACATGCGCGAAGCGCCGAGCCGTATCCTGATCGCTTCGCTGCTCTCACGCGGCGCACGTGTGCAGGTGTATGACCCGGTCGCCATGGAAGAGGCGCGTCACGCACTGGCGCTCGATCTTTCTGCCGAACAGCTGGAACGCGTGACATTCTGCGCTGGTCAGATGGACGCGCTCAAGGACGCCGATGCGCTGGTCATCGTGACCGAGTGGAAGGCGTTCCGCAGCCCGGACTTCAACGCTGTGAAGGCACTGTTGAAGACGCCAATGGTGTTCGACGGCCGTAACCTGTTCGAGCCGCAAGCCATGCGCGATGCGGGCTTTGAATACCAGGCCATCGGGCGCTCCACCCAATCGTAATCACGTTGCCGCGACCCTCGGCCGCTGCCGACGCCAGACCCATGACTGCTCTCGCTTCAGAACAGATCAACGCCGCCCGCATTCTCGTGGTGGGCGACATGATGCTCGACCGCTACTGGTTTGGCGACGTTGAACGGATTTCGCCCGAAGCACCGGTGCCCGTCGTGCAGATCAAGCGCTCGGACGAGCGCTTGGGTGGCGCAGCCAACGTGGCGCGCAATGCCGCTGCGCTCGGAGCGCAGGTGGGCATGCTGGGCGTGATTGGCGACGATGAACCCGGCCGCAGCATTGAAACACTGCTCGGTGAGAGCCGGGTTACGGGCCACCTGCATCGCGATCCGGCCGTCAATACGACGATCAAGCTGCGTGTGCTGGCGCGTCAGCAGCAGTTGATCCGTGTCGATTTCGAGAACCCGCCTACGCACGAAGTGCTGATGTCGGTGCTCGATCGTTTCGGCACGCTGGTGCCGCAGCATGACGTGGTGGTCTTGTCCGACTACGGCAAAGGCGGCCTCACGCATGTGGGCAAGATGATCGAAGCGTCGCGTCAAGCTGGCCGCCGCGTGCTGGTCGACCCGAAGGGTGACGATTATTCGCGCTACAAAGGCGCGACCATGATCACGCCCAATCGCGCCGAGATGCGCCAGGTGGTCGGCTCGTGGAAGTCGGAGCAGGATTTGACGATCCGTGCACAGAACCTGCGCCGCGAGCTGCAGCTCGAAGCGCTGCTGCTGACACGCTCGGAAGAGGGCATGACGCTGTACACCGAGCACGAAGTGCTGCACGTGTCGGCCCAGGCACGTGAGGTGTACGACGTGTCGGGTGCGGGCGACACCGTGATCGCCACGCTGGCCACGATGCTGGGTGCTGGCGCCAGCCTCAAGGAAGCCGTGCAGTACGCCAACCGCGCGGGCAGCATCGTGGTCGGCAAGCTGGGCACGGCCGTTGTGACTTACGCAGAACTCTTCAACTGATCAACTGATCCACCGATCATGACCATCATCGTCACCGGCGCGGCCGGCTTTATCGGCGCCAATATCGTCAAGGGCCTGAACGCACGCGGCGAGACCGACATCATCGCCGTCGACAATCTCACGCGCGCCGACAAGTTCAAGAACATCGTCGACTGCCAGATCAGCGATTACCTAGACAAGACCGAATTTGTCGAGCGCTTTGCGCGCGGCGATTTCGGCAAAGTTCGTGCGATCTTCCATGAGGGCGCCTGCTCCGACACCATGGAGACCGATGGCCGCTACATGATGGACAATAACTACCGCTACACGCTGGCGGTGATGCGTGCGTGCCTGGATCAGGGCGTGCAGTTCCTCTACGCCTCGTCGGCGGCTACGTATGGTGCGTCGGAAACCTTCCGCGAAGCGCCGGAGTTCGAGCGTCCGCTCAATGTGTACGGCTACTCCAAGCTGCTGTTCGATCAGGTCGTGCGCCGCGTTATGCCGACGGCACTCTCGCAGATCGTCGGCTTCCGTTACTTCAACGTGTACGGCCCACGCGAGCAGCACAAGGGTCGCATGGCCTCGGTCGCGTTTCACAACTTCAACCAGTTCCGCGCGGAAGGCACCGTCAAGCTGTTTGGCGAGTACAACGGCTACCCGCAGGGTGGCCAGATGCGCGACTTCGTGTCGGTGGAAGACGTGGTGAAGGTCAACCTGTTCTTCTTCGACAACCCTGACAAGTCGGGCATCTTCAATCTGGGCACTGGCCGTGCGCAGCCGTTCAACGACATCGCCACGACGGTGGTGAACACGCTGCGCGGCGCAGAAGGCAAACCGGTGCTTTCCACCGAGGAACTGGCGCAGGAAGGTTTGATTGAATACGTGAAGTTCCCGGATGCGTTGCGCGGCAAGTATCAGTGCTTCACGCAGGCCGATCAGTCGCGTCTGCGTGCAGCGGGTTACACGGCGCCGTTCCTGACGGTACAGGAAGGCGTGGAGCGCTACTGCCAGTGGTTGCTGAAGCAGCCTGCGTGATCACCAGTAATCAGACAGCGCGTGACTTTTTGTTTGCGCGCCACAGCGTCCTGGTGATGCTCCTTAAGATGCGTTGAAACCGCCACACGATGTGGCGGTTTTTTCATCTCTGAACCCAAGAATCAGGAGGAGCACATGCTGAAGAAATTGTTGGCCGTTGCGTTGATGTCGCTGTCCATGCTGTCGGCCGCGTGGGCGTCGGTGGATGTGAACACCGCGGATCATGCCGGGCTGGAGACGTTGTCCGGCATTGGCCCGAAGCGTTCCAAGGCCATCATTGAAGAGCGCACCAAGAATGGTCCGTACAAGGATGCCGCCGACTTCAAGTCTCGCGTATCCGGCATCGGCGACAAGACGCTCGCCAAGCTCGAAAATGAAGGGCTGACGTTCGGCGCGCCCGCGCCCGCACCGGCTGCAGCCAAGAAAGACGGCAAGGACGCCAAGAAGAAGTAAGCGCCTTGATCGGTTCTCCCGCGACGCCCCGCCCATGCGGGGCGTTTTGCCATGTGCCGGGCATGGCCTTCGGACCACAGACAGGCTGCATTACAATGGTCAGATTCCCTTTCCCCACGCATCATGGCTTATCTCACCATTGAAGACACCATCGGCAACACGCCTTTGGTTCAGCTCCAACGCATTCCAGGCGAAGGCAATGCGCGACGCGGCAACGTTATCCTCGGCAAGCTAGAAGGCAACAACCCGGCTGGCTCGGTCAAGGATCGCCCCGCGCTGTCCATGATCAGGCATGCTGAGACGCGCGGCCGCATCAAGCCGGGCGACACGCTTATCGAGGCGACTTCGGGCAACACCGGCATCGCACTGGCAATGGCGGCGGCCATTCGTGGCTACAAGATGGTGCTGATCATGCCGGAGGACCTCTCGGTGGAGCGCCGCCAGAGCATGGCTGCCTATGGCGCAGAGATCATCCTTACCCCCGTCAAAGGCGGTATGGAATATGCGCGTGATCTGGCCGACGCGATGGAAAAGGAAGGCAAGGGCGTCATTCTCGACCAGTTCGCCAACCCGGATAACCCGCTGGCGCACTACGAGACCACCGGCCCCGAGCTGTGGCGTGACACGGAAGGCCGCATCACGCATTTCGTCTCGGCGATGGGCACGACGGGCACCATCACCGGAGTTTCACGTTTTCTGAAAGAGAAGAACCCGGCCATCCAGATCATCGGCGCGCAGCCGGCCGAAGGCTCGCGCATTCCGGGCATCCGCAAATGGCCGGAAGCCTACATGCCGAAGATCTATGACCCGAAATACATCGACCGCACCGAACCCGTGAGCCAGTCCGACGCCGAGCACATGGCGCGTCGCATGGCACGTGAAGAGGGCATCTTTTGCGGTATCTCGGCGGCCGGTGCATTGTGCGTGGCACTGCGGATCGCCGAAGAAGTCGAGAATGCGACCATCGTGTTCGTGGTGTGCGATCGGGGCGATCGCTACCTGTCGACAGGCGTGTTCCCGGCCTGATCGGGAGCGTGCCGCGATGACGATGCGAATGACACGCATGCGGGCTTGGGCTGTGCCCGTCGTGCTGGCGCTGGCCGGATGGCTCAGCCTTGCACTGGCTGCTGATGCTGAACCGGACGCTGCTGTGCGGGCCGTGGCGGACCAGTATTACCTCGACGCGGGTCGCGATGTGGGCTCGATGTTGAGGCTCCACGACGATGGCGGATTCGAGTGGCGCTGGGTGTCCAGCGTAGACAAGCATGCCGAGGGCATCTGGAAGTTCGACGGTGAGACCATCGTGCTGCAGGCCTACACGCCCGGTAAGCCGACGTTCTACCTGTTCCGTGACGAAGAGCTTGTCCGCGCAAAGCCTGCGGAAGCCGGCACTTGGCTGGCGATCGTAGGGCTACCCGGCAAAGGACCGATGGCGGACGTGGAAGTCCAGTTCGAAGCGCGCTCAGGCAAGACCGTCACCCAAGTCACCCTGCCCAACGGCGACGCCCAGATCGACATGCCTGCCACGGAGGTGTGGGCGCGTGCGGGTTTGCGCCGCAAGGGCACCAGCGATGCCTGGCAATGGTTCGATATTCCGCCGCAGCGCGCCGAGGCTCGGCTGGCTGGGTTTGCCGTCGACAATATCGAACAGCTTGGGCGGGCGCCGTTCGAGCAGATGCGGCTGGTGCGCCAGGGGCGGAACCTGGCCGTGATACGTATTGACGACAAGGTCCTCGACCCTGCGTCGAGCGACACGCGCATGGTGTATCTGCCGCGCTGGAAATAGCTGGCACTGGCGGTTCACGCAATAAAAAAGCGCAGCCGAAGCTGCGCTTTTTTATTGCGTGAACGCTGATGATCAGCCGCGCATTGCCTGTCGCACGGCTTGCCCCAGTTCGTACACCGCTGCGGCATAGAAGAAGCTGCGGTTGTAGCGCGTGAGCACGTAGAAGTTGCGCAGGCCAACGCGGTACTCAGTTGACTGGCCGGGCGTGGGCAGGTCGACCACCAGCACCTCGGTTTCCTGCTCGCGCGTGGCATCCACGCCGGGCGCGAGCGCCAGGCCGGCACGTGTGAGCTTGGACAGCGTCATGCGCGGATACGGCTGCCCGTCGGCTGCGGCAGCGGCAATGCCCTGGCTGTCGGTATCGCTGGCGATGTTCCACATCACTGGGCGATTTGGCTCCCAGCCGTGCATCTGCAGGAAGTGCGCGACGCTGCCGATGGCATCCACCGCACTGTTGCGCAGATCGATGTGGCCATCATGGTCGTAGTCGACGGCGTACTCGCGAATGCTCGTCGGCATGAACTGCGGAATACCCACCGCGCCCGCATACGAACCCAGTACCGAGAACGCATCCGTGCCGGTGTCGCGGCACCAGATCAGGTAGTCCTTGAGCTGGTTGCGGAACATCGTGCTGCGGTCTTGGCGATTGGGCGTGTCGGGGTAATCGAAGGCCAGCGTGGACAGCGCATCCATCACGCGGAAGTTGCCCATGTCGCGGCCGTAGATGGTTTCCACGCCCAGGATGCCGACGATCACGTCCGCCGGCACGCCAAACTCGCTTTCGGCGCGGCGCAGCGTGTCTCCGTACTGCTGCCAGAACTGCACGCCCGCGTTGATGCGGATGGGCTCGATGAAGCGGCCACGGTACGCTGTCCAGCTCCGGCGTGCAGGCGTGGCAGGCGGCAGGATCAGCCGCGCCACCGTAGCGGAATAGGCGGTGCCGGCAAACAGGGCATCAAGCGAGGCGCGGTCGAAGTTGTATTGGCCGACCAGTTCGTTGACGAAGGCTTGCGTTTGGGGGTTGTTGCGGTAGCGGTCTGGGTCGATCTCTTCTTCATGCACCGCGACGCGGCGCTTGGGGGACTTGGTTGCCTTCTTGGCCGCCAGTGACAGGCCGGGGAAGGACAGCGCGGAGAGCGCGGCGCCCGCTACCAGGGCGCGCAATACGGGACGACGGGAAGAAGGCGATTGGCTCATGGGCAGGCTTTCAACGGGATCGGGGCATTGTAGCGGATGGCTCTGCCGGATCGACTCGTCCTGCGACTTGACGCCGCCGTGCTAACGTAGCGGCTGGAGACACATGCACTGAATAAGCCCCAATGGGCACACAAGACGAACATGGCGACCGGCCTCTACACGCATCCCGAATTCCTCAAGCACGAGATGGGGTATCACCATCCCGAGTGCCCGGACCGTCTGCGCGCGATCGAAGATCAACTGATCGCCAGCCGCATCGAAGATCTGCTTGTGCCTTGCGAGGCACCACCTGCGACGGAGGTGCAACTGTGCCGCGTGCACCGGCCTGAATATTTGCGCGAACTGGTCGCCAACGTGCCGATCGCCGGCTACACGCCAATCGACCCTGACACCTCGATGAACCCGCACACCTACATGGCCGCCGTGCTGGCTGCGGGTGCGGCGGTGGATGCCACCGACAAGGTGATCGCCGGTGAGCTGGAGAACGCCTTCTGCAGCGTGCGCCCCCCGGGCCATCACGCTGAGCCAGGCCGTGCGATGGGCTTCTGCTTCTTCAATAACGTGGCGGTGGCTGCGCGGCATGCGCTGGAGTACCACGGGCTGCAGCGCGTGGCCATCGTCGACTTTGACGTGCACCACGGCAACGGCACCGAGGCAGCGTTTCGCGACGAGCCGCGCGTGCTGATGTGCAGCATCTTCCAGCACCCGTTCTATCCGTATTCCGGCACTGAAGCGGTGGCGGCCAACATGGTCAACATTCCGCTGCCGGCCTATACGAGTGGCCTGACCGTGCGCGAGGTGGTGGAAACGATCTGGCTGCCGCGCCTGGAGGCATTCCGGCCGGAGATGCTGTTCATCTCTGCCGGTTTCGATGCACACCGGGAAGACGACCTCGGCCAGATGGGCCTGGTTGAGGCAGATTACGCCTGGATGACGCAGCAGCTCATGCAGGTGGCGCGCACACATGCCAAGGGCCGCATCGTGAGTTGCCTGGAGGGTGGCTACAACCTCAGCGCGCTAGGCCGCAGCGTGGTGGCGCACGTCAAGGCGCTCGCTGAGCTTTAGGCGTCATATGGCGACAAATCGCCTGCAAAATTCGAAAAAGTAATAAAGACATCGTTAAAGAATCGTTCCTCGCATGTAAGGCCTGCCTTACACTAGCGCCTCATTCCAACGATAAAAGAGACGGCAACCGCGCTGGAGCCCGTGAGGCTTGGCGAGTTGCCGTTTTTGTATGCAACACATGATTGAACTCAAGGGGATATCGCAGCACTTCCGGGGGGCGGGCGGCAATGACGTCCACGCGCTGCGCGACGTCGACCTGACCATCGACCGCGGCGAGATCTTCGGCATCATTGGCCGCAGCGGCGCGGGCAAGAGCACGCTGGTGCGTGTGATCAACCTGCTGAACAAGCCGACCTCCGGCACCGTCACGGTGGCGGGCCAGGAACTCACCGCACTCAATGCCGACGGGCTGCGCCAGGCGCGCCGCAAGATCGGCATGATCTTCCAGCACTTCAACCTGCTGTCGTCGCGCACGGTGTATGACAATGTGGCGCTGCCGCTGGAGTTGGCGGGCACGTCGCGCGAGCGTATCCGCGAGATCGTGCTGCCGCTGCTGGACCTCGTTGGCCTGGCCGCGCACAAGGATCGCTATCCGGCGCAGATTTCCGGCGGCCAGAAGCAGCGCGTCGGCATTGCCCGCGCACTGGCCAGCCAGCCGGATGTGCTGCTCTCGGACGAAGCCACCTCGGCGCTGGACCCGGAGACCACGCGTTCGATTCTTGATCTGCTGCGCAAGATCAACCGCGAGCTGGGTCTGACCATCGTGCTGATCACGCACCAGATGGAAGTCATCAAGCAGGTGTGCGACCGCGTGGCGGTGCTCGATGCTGGCCGCGTAGTGGAGTTGGGTCGCGTGATCGACGTGTTCCTGCAGCCGCATCACGACGTGACGCGCGCGCTGATCGGCGAGGTCATCTCGCAAGAGCTGCCGCCTTCGGTGCTGGCG
>NZ_JAELUI010000199.1 GCF_016429285.1 Ralstonia sp. ASV6 | reverse complement strand
AGGCCTCGAACGAGACCATCTCGAAGGTGCCCATCTCGACCGGGTGGTCGATCAGCTCGTCGTAGTTGGCGGCTTCGTACCAGCCGAAACCGTAGCGCTTGGCGCCAGCCTTGCCCTGGATACGGCCGGTGGCCTCGCGCAGCGCGGTGGCCACACGCCAGCTACGGTAGGCGTCCCCTGCGGGCGGCTGGATGTCGATCAGGCAACGCTGATCGTCCGCGCCTTCCACACGCAGGAAGACCGATGTGCCGTTGAAGAAGCCGTGCGTCGCGTCCAGGTGCGCGGCCCGCACCGACAGGTCCCACGCGTAGACGTCGTACGAAACCGTCAGCGGCCCGCTGCACGGTGTAGCCCACCAGGTGTCCTTGTCGACCTTGGTCAGGCGCACCGGCCGATCACCCGACGACGCCTCGATGCGCACGATGTTGCGCGCAAACTCCCGGATCATGTAGCTGCCCGGAATCCACGCCGGCAGCGAGAAACGCTGCCCCTGTGGATCTGGCGAATCGACCGTGACGGTGACGGTGAAAACATGCGCCTCGGGCGCGGCGGGGGCGATGGTGTAGCGGATCGGCTTCATGGCGGACATTGTAGCGTTGCCGTCCCATGCTGCCGAAGGCAAATCGTCCGGAAATCCGCCTAACGGTTGACGTCGACAACGACGCGCCCGCGCATCTTGCCGGCCATGATGTCGTGCGCAGCATCAATGGCCTCCGAGAGCGTCACCTCGCGTGTGATGGCCGCCAAGCGATCCGGCAGCAAGTCGGTCGCCAGGCGCTGCCATGCCGTCTGGCGTAGCGCACGCGGCGCCATCACGCTGTCGATGCCACACAGCGTCACGCCGCGCAGGATGAACGGGGCAACGGTGGCCGGAAAATCCATCCCCTGCGCCAGTCCGCAGGCGGTGACCACACCACCGTAGCGCACCTGGGCGCAGGCATTGACCAGCGTGTGCGACCCCACCGAATCGACCACCGCCGCCCAGCGTTCCTTCTGCAGCGGCTTGCCCGGCGCGGACAGCTCGGCGCGGTCGATCACATCGGCGGCGCCCAGGGCTTGCAGGAAATCCGCCTCGCTCGTCTTGCCGGTGGAGGCAACCACGCGGTACCCGAGCTTGCCCAGCAGCGCGATGGCGATCGAGCCCACGCCGCCCGAGGCGCCCGTCACCAGCACCTCGCCGTCGCCCGGTTTGACGCCGGCGCGCTCCAGCGCCAGCACCGACAGCATCGCCGTGTAACCCGCCGTACCGATCGCCATGGCCTGCCGAGCATCGAGCCCCGCCGGCAGCGCGACCAGCCAGTCGCCCGAGAGGCGCGCGCGCTGGGCGAGGCAACCCCAGTGCGCCTCGCCGACGCCCCAGCCGTTGAGGACGACCGCATCACCCGTTTTCCAGTCCGGATGCGTGGAATCCAGCACCACGCCCGCACCGTCGATGCCGGCCACCATCGGCCACTTACGCACGACGGGGCCGCGGCCGGTGATGGCCAGGCCATCCTTGTAGTTGATGGTCGACCAGTCCACGCGGATCAGCACGTCACCCGCGGTCACGCTGTTGGCCAGTGCTTCGGGCGTCGACAATGCCGCGTCATCCAGGTCAACGATGTGGGCCAGCGGTCCGCCATCCTGCTTTTCCAGCATCAGCGCGCGAAACGGCATGCCAAGTCTCCAATGGTGTTGTGAATGCGAGCGCCCAAAGAAAAAGCGCCGGATCAACCGGCGCTTCATCTGGGCAATTTACGACTTCTTGAGCGCAGCGAACTTGCGCTCCAGCGTGGCCGCATCGATCAGGCCCGGGGCCCGCGAGCCGTCCGGGAAGATGATGGCCGGCGTGCCGGTCACGTTGAGCGACTGGCCCAGCTTCAGGTTGGCTTCCAGCGGCGTGTCGCAGGTGCCGGCGCCGCCCGGGGCGGTCTTGGCGGTCATCCAGTCGCGCCAGGCCTTGGCACGGTCGGCCGAGCACCAGATCTGCTTGGCCTTGGTGTTCGAATCTTCCGACAGGATCGGGAACAGGAAGGTGTAGACCGTGATGTTGTCGACCTGCGTGAGCATCTGCTCCAGCTTGTGGCAGTACGGGCAGTTGGGGTCGGAGAACACGGCGATCTTGCGCGCACCGTTGCCCTTGACCCACTTCACCGCGCGGTCCAACGGCAGATCGGACCACTTGATGCGGTTCAGCTCGGCCAGGCGCTCTTGCGTGAGGTTGGTGGCGGTCTGCGTGTCGAGCAGGTCGCCGTTCAGGACGTAGCGGCCGGTGGCGTCGCTGTAGACGACCTGGCTGCCGAGGTTGATCTCGTACAGACCGGCCAGCGGCGACTTGCTGACGCTCTTGATCTCCACGTTGGAGCCCAGGGCCTTCTGCACCGTGGCCTTAACCTTGTCCAGTGCGGGCTCGGCGGCGCCCGCAGTCCCCGTCGTCAGCATGTAACCCGCGCCAATGGCGGCCACAGTAACCGCCGAGGCGATGGCCGCCACCCGAATACGAAACGACATAAAAGCTCCTGATACCCCGAAAGCGCTGATGATGCCTCAGCCCAGCGCGTGCTTAATCAATAAGCGTTTGATAAATGGCGTCATGCCCACCAGCGCCAAGCCCGCATTGCGTACCGTGCGGGGCAGCGCGCCCGGCAGGGCAAACAGCTTGTGCAGACCATCCGTGGCGGCCGTGAGCGACAGCAGGTCTTCGCGGCGGGCACGCTCGTAACGGCGCAACAACCTCAGATCGCCATGATCGCGCATGGTTTCACGTTCCGCCATCACCTTGCCAATTTCTGCGACATCCCGCAGACCCAGGTTCATGCCCTGCCCGGCCAGCGGATGGATCACATGGGCCGCATCGCCCACCAGTGCCACGCGCGGTGCGACCGCCCGGCTGGCGTGCTGCAGGATCAGCGGAAAGCCCTGCGCGGGGGTGATGTTCGACAGGCGTCCGAAGCGGGCGGCGATGGCGCCACCTGCGGCGGCCTCCACGGCACGGCAGAGCGCATCGGGCGACAGGGCCAGCAGTTCACGCGCGTGGTTCTCATCGGCTGACCACACCATCGAGACACGGCGATCGGGCAACGGCAGCATCGCGAGGATCTCGCCGCGCGCGGGTGTGGCGTCGTCGGCTGCGGCGGCCTGCTCGGCCGAGGTACCGAGAAACCACTGCCACGCGGTGTCCTGATGCCAGTGCTCGGCCTGGAAGTTGGCGACCACGCCCAGTTGGCGGTACGGCCGTACCTCAGCCCGGATACCGGCCTGCTCGCGCACCCACGAGTGCTTGCCGTCGGCACCGATCACGCATTCGGCGCGAATCACCTGCCCGTCGGCCAGCGTCAGGCGCACGGCGTCTGCTTCCATCTCGAAGCCGGTGGCGGCGTGGGGGAAGGTCTGCACGGTGTGGGCGAAGCGCAGCGCGGTTTCCAGCGCGCGCTCCACCAGTGACGACTCGGCAATCCACGCCAGTTGCGGCGCGCCGGCGGCGTAAGCGGAGAAATGCAGGTCGGGATGGAGGTGCTCGCCACGCGCGGCTGCATCGTCGCCAAAGATGCGCATGTCGTGCACCGGCTGCACCCGCGTCATGTCGAGCGCGGGCCAGATGCGCAACTGTTCCAGCAACGCCTGCGAACTGGACGAGAACGCGTAGACGCGCGCATCCCAGGCATCGGGCCCGGTGGGTGCGGGCGATGGCGCGGGCGGCGCAATCAGCGCCACGCGCAAGCCGATCTGCGCAAGCCGCAGCGCGCACGCGCGCCCGACGATACCGCCGCCAACCACCGCCAGATGGTAGGCCGGTGCCTCCTTGGAAGCAGCCTTGGGAGAGGAAAACGCGGGTGTATTCATGGTGCGCCGATTATAGCGGCGGGGGCCGGTGCGACTTTGCGGCCGCGCAAATGTGTCACGGCAGGCACCTGGCGCTGACATGGGTCAGTCGGTATTTACGCCTACTCCGTCATTGAGGTGCGTCTACATCACTTACAAAGATTGCGGCGCGGGATGCATTTTCCGGCCACCCGAAGTGCGCCCCGCATCCCGAAAGTGGTCACGTCTTGGCATGCCCGCCGACCCGCAATGTGACGCCATTTCCACCTGAAAAACAGCGCTCAAGTCATCGCCCGGGATGGACGATAAAAGCGGGGCAATTCGACGTTTTGACGCGCACGACCCGCCGATAGAGTGCGGGTCCGATCCATGGATTCCTGATCGCCATGTGGACTCTCTCCCATATGACACCGCTGCCCAGGCTGATTGCCGGCGCGGCATTGCTGGCGCTGGTTGGCTGCGCGCAGTTGCAGACGCAGACGCCGCCCGCGCCCAACGCCCGCACCGCACCCGCAGGTGAGGTCTTGAGCTTCACCATTCCGCCCGATGCACTGGGCGCGCATGATCCGCAACTGACTGCCGTGCTGACCAAGGCCGGCGCGCTGGCTGCCGCGCAGAAGCGCCCGGCGACGATCCAGGTTGCCGCGCTGGCGCAGGACTTCCGCTACCTGAACCAAGCGCTGTGGAATGGCGTGCCCGCGCAGCGCGCCGGTTATGTCCACCTGGAAAACCTGACCGTCAGCGCCAGCCAGCCGTATAGCGTGACGATCCGCACGCAGGATTAAGAGGAATGTCATGCGTATGACCCATCTACTCTTCCCACTGACCGTTGGCCTGTTAAGCGTGCCGGCATCCGCATTCGCCGCGCCACCCGATGCTTTGATGCCGGCAACGGCGGCGGCCGACAAGGTCTATCCGCCCCTGCCCTCGTTGGCGATGCTGCCGCCGGGCGGCGGCAGCGAGGTCGAACCCGCGCCCGCGGTACGCACGCGCGGCGGCAAACGCAAGGCGGCCTTCGTCCAGGTGCGCAAGGCAGCCGAGCCGGTGCCGCGCATGGTGGTGTCGGAGGCCTCGCACACGTATCTGGCCGGCATCGAGCATCAGCTTGAAGCGGCCTTGCCGAAGTAATCACTCACCGATCGCCAGCCGGAGCCGTCATGGTCGCCACCCCCACCCTTCGCTTGATTTGTGGCCGAGTTGGCGCAGCGCTTCTACTGGCGCTGTCCAGCTTTGCCGTCCATGCAGCGGGCGATTGCTTTGAGCAGGCTGGCGCCTACCAGGGCGTCAACCCGACAGTGCTGCGCGCCATCGTGTGGTTTGAGTCGAAGGGCGATGCCAATGCGGTGCACCGCAACGCCGACGGCTCGGTCGATATCGGCCAGGCGCAGATCAATTCGATTCATTTCAGTACGCTGGCGCGCTATGGTGTGCCGCGCCGCGCGCTGACCGACGCCTGCGTCAACGTGTTCGTGGCGGCCTGGCTGCTCAAGCAAAAAATGGTTCGCCACGGAAACACGTGGCGCGCGATCGGCGCGTACCACTCCGAAACGCCTGCGCAGCGCGATGCCTACGCGCGCAGCATCCAGCGCGTGCTGGTGTCGTGGGGGGAACTGCGAGGTGCTCAGTAGTACGAGACCGTGGCGTAGGCCTGACGGGCGCCGATGGAGCGGCGCTCACCGCTGACTAGGCGCATCAGTTCGTCCTGGCGCGGGCAGACCAGCGCACGCACGCGGGCATCGTTGGCCAGGATGCGCATCATCAGGTCGCGCTTGCGTTGCAGCTCTTCGCGCGACAAGGCTGGGCGCTGGGCGTGGCCCAGACGTTCCATGTAGACCGCGCATTCGCGTTCCAGCGCGCTCACACCGTCCCAATCCCCGATTTCAGCGGCTGCGACCATCTCTGCAGACAGGGTGGCGATGGCCTCGTAGCTGGCGAACAGGCTGTCGTTGCTGGCAACCACGTGGGTCGGGCGGGCGGCGGTGGCGACGGTCCAGGACATGCTGTGCTCCCCATGCAGATTTGTTGTTTGGAGCAAGACAGTGCAATAGGCATGCCCGGTCTCTGCGGCACCCGTCTTTGCCACATCAAAATTGGCTCAGGGCCTTATCCCGCCTGGGTTGACGGGCAGGCTGGGGACTTCCCTACCCCCTTGCCGACACCCACTGTGGACGGGGTTTTGCGCAAAGTTGTTACGTTTCTGGAACGTAACGCGTAACGGCCCCGTAACGCGTTTTCGGCCCGCGCCCCTGGCCCGCCGGGATTCGTCTTGCTTACCCAATGTGGCTTCCTAGAATTTGACAGTGGCGCGCCGCAGACGGATTGCGGGGCCGCTTTCGTCCGCTTGTCTTCGATACGGCAGGCTGTCTGCCTGCCCGTTTCCGACCCTCCATCCGGGCCAAGCCCTGACAACGTCCGCCTCGGCCGATTGCCGTGGTCGCGCGCGCATTCGTCAACCGCGTCGGCTGGAGGAAACCATGTCCTATCACCTGGAAGGTAGGCTGCTCGAAGTCTGCAACTGCCGCGTCCTATGCCCGTGCTGGATCGGCGAGGACCCCGATTTCAAGGTCTGCGACACCATCGTGGCGTGGCATATGGACCAGGGCACGATCGAGGGCGTCGATGTGTCCGGCTGCACCATCGCCGCTGTCGCCCGCGTGCCCGGCAACATTCTGGAGGGCAACTGGACGGCGGCGATCTTCCTCAACGATTCCGCCTCGGACGAGCAGGAGAAAGCCCTTCTCAAGGTCTACACCGGCCAGGCCGGCGGTCCGATTGCCGAACTGGCCAAGCTGATCGGCAAGGTCGTCTCGGTCGAGCGTGCGCCGATCACGTTCGACATCGTGGGCGCCAAGGGCACGCTCAAGATTGGCACCGATTACTACGCCGAACTGGAACCGTACATGGGCCCGACCGGCCAGCAGACCACGCTGTCGGACACCGTGTTCTCGACCGTGCCCGGTGCGCCGGTGTTCGTGGGCAAGGCGCCGGTCTATCGCTCGAAGAACGCGGACATCGGCATCAATGTCGACCTCCAGAACCACAACGCGCTGCAGAGTACGTTCCTGTTTGATGCGTGAGTGCTGCGGCAACCATGCGCGTCACTGCGTCCCGCCATCAGCGCGTCTTCCTGCCGGTGCTTGCCGGCTTGGTGACACTTGCCTGGCTCACGCTGTGGCTGTGGGCGCGCAGCCCATATGGCCGCTATCTGGATCATGGCGACTGGACGGCCTCCGGCCCGGCGGCGTGGCTGTGCCGGGTGGTGCCGGCAGGTTCGCTCGTCGTGCCGGCGGCGCTCTACGCATTGGCCTGGACGCTGATGATTCTGGCGATGATGCTGCCGACCACGTTGCCGCTGTTCCGGGCCTTTGACCGCGTCGTTGTGGGGCGAGCAGATCGCCAGCGCTTGCTGGTGTTGCTGGGCGCCGGCTACCTCACCGCCTGGAGCGTGTTCGGCCTGCTGGCACATGGGCTGCATGCGGTGCTGCTCGCTGGGGTGGCGCGGG
>NZ_JAELUI010000198.1 GCF_016429285.1 Ralstonia sp. ASV6 | reverse complement strand
CCCCAAAAGCACCACCGCTCAAACAGCAGGCCGCAACAACCGCTGCTGATACGCCTGCAAATGCGCATACGCCACACGCAGCAGCGACACATCCACCCCCAGCTTGCGCCCCCGCTGCAGCATGTCACCGACGATGTGATCGGCCTCCACTCGGCCACCGTTTTCCAGGTCCCGCAGCATCGACGCCGTAAGCGGCGACCCCACCTGCGTCAGCACCTGCTGGCCGCGCTCACGCGCCTGCGTGCGGATGGGATAACCCGATGCGGCAGACACCGACTGGCACGCCGCAAACATCGCCTCGTTGAGCGCACGCCCCTCATCCGTGGCGACGATCTCGCCCACGTTGGCCCGCATCAGGCACGTCATCGACGCCAGCGAGGTCAGGAAGACAAACTTCTCCCACATGTCCTGCATCACGTTGTCGGCCAGCACCGAATCAAAGCTGGCCGTGGCGAACACGTTGCGGATGGCCTCGGTGCGCGCGCGCGGGGCGTGCGGCGTGCGCTCGCCAAAGGTGACGGACTGCGGCGCCGGGCCTGACCCAATGCCGAGGTGCAGCACGGCGCCATCGGGCGCAGTGGTGGCGCTGATGTGGCACAGGCCGCCCAGCACGCGCGACTCACCGAAGGCCGCGTCCAGCCGGTCCAGGTGCGCCAGCCCGTTGAGCACTGGCAGCACGACGGTGCGCTCGCCCACAGCGGGGCGGATCGCGGCAATCGCATCGTCCAGGTCATAGGCCTTGCAACTCAGCAGGATGAGATCGGCCTGGCCCCAGGCGTTGGCTTCGTCGGCGGTAATGATCTGCACGGGCAACTGCGCATCGCCCGCCGGGCTGCGGATCACCAGACCTTGCGCGCGCAACAGTGCCGCCCGTGCCGGGCGCACCAGAAAGGTCACGTCTGCGCCGGCCTGGGCGAGCCGTCCGCCGAAGTAGCCGCCGGTGCCGCCGGCGCCAAGTACCAGAATCCGCATTGCTGTCTCCATGTTGGGCGAGGGATCAAGCAAACGATTCTAGGCCGGTTCGTCCAAGCCTGCAGACGGTGCCACCGCGCGTTGCCGTTGCACGCTAAAATACTGATTTTCCTCACGATTTGACGCCCGTTCGGCCATTATTCAGCGCTGGCGGGGTCAGCATGCCATGACGTTTTCCAATAACTTCCACCGCCTCGAAACCCGCCTGCAGTCGGCGGTCGGTCGCGCCATCGGCGACTTCAAGATGATCGAGGACGGCGACACCATTCTCGTGTGCCTGTCCGGCGGCAAGGACTCGTACACGATGCTGTCGATCCTGATGGCGCTGCAAAAGCGCGCGCCCGTCAACTTCAAGCTGATCGCGATGAACCTCGATCAGAAGCAGCCCGGCTTTCCGGAGGACGTGCTGCCCACCTATCTGAAGAAGACAGGGGTGGAGTACGTGATCGTCGAGGCGGACACGTATTCGATCGTCAAGGAGAAGGTGCCCGAGGGCAAGACCACGTGCTCGCTGTGCTCGCGCCTGCGCCGCGGCGTGATCTACCGCACGGCCAAGGAACTGGGCGCCAACAAGATCGCGCTGGGCCACCACCGCGACGACATCGTCAACACGTTCTTCCTGAACATGTTCTTTGGCGGCAAGATGAAGGCGATGCCGCCCAAGCTGGCCACCGACAATGGCGACCACATCGTCATTCGCCCGCTGGCCTACTGCGCGGAAAAGGACATCGCGTCGTACGCGCGCGCCATGGAATTTCCGATCATCCCGTGCAACCTGTGCGGCTCGCAAGAGAACCTGCAGCGCAAGAAGGTCAAGGAGATGCTGCTGGAGTGGGAGCGCCAGACGCCGGGTCGCATCGACAACATCTTCGCGTCGTTGCAGAACGTGGTGCCGTCGCACCTGGCCGATACGGACCTGTTCGACTTCAACGGCCTGAGCACGGGCCTGGCCAAGATTGGTGAGGACTCGCTGTTTGGCCAGACCTCTTACGATCAAGCGCCGCTGGTGTTTGCCGGCTCGCATGACGACCGCATCGAGTTCGTACGCTTCGAGCGCAAGCCGGCCGCCGACGAAGCCGCCGCGAACTGATCGCGGCGTTCAGTTGTTCTGCGCCTGAGTAGCGCCGCCGGTTTCGCCGTCGCGCATCAGGTCACGTACATCGTTGATCCAACCCTGCAGGCGCTCGCGCGCATGTTGTTTCTGGCGCGGCGTCGTCAGGTTGGCGATGGTGACCAGCATCGCGGTATCGGATTCGCGGCGCACGCGCTGCTGGACGCCACGCTCGCCCGGGGCGCGCTGCCACTGGTCGGCATAGACCGTGAGCCACTGCACGACGGTCGCTTCATCCGGGCGCTCCTGCTGCACGCGGGCAATCAGCGCCAGCCACGCCTGCTGGCGCGCGACGCGCTCCTCATACCGGGCCGGCGTGCTGTCCACCATCGGGGCGATGGCTGTACGAATGGCCTCCTCCTGCTCGGCGGAGAAACTGCCGTATATGAGGCGTGCATCCTCCATCACTTTCTTGAGGCGGGCGCGCAGGCGCTCTTCAGCGTCGTCGCCCAGGTAGCGGCGCCGATACTTCTCGTTGCTTTCCGTCAATTTTTTCTGCACATGCGCAAGCTGCGCGGGTGTGGTGCTCAGCAGCAGGCGAGCGATGTCGGGCTTGGCCTGGTCAAAGGCGGCGCGCCCGAATTGCTGGAACGCTTCCTGGTAAACGTACATTTGCTGCGCCGTCACAGGTTGCTGCAACGCTTCCTGCGCGCGCCGCAGGAGCGCCGCCACACGTGGCAACTGGTCTTGTCGGTGCCAGACAAAGAAGCGTGCGACGGCCTCGCGCGTGGGGCCGGCCTGGGCGTCCTGCAGGTCGAACTGGCCATCGATCCACCAATAGGTCAGTCGCGCCCCCTGGCTATAGCCCACTTTCAAGGTGCTGCACGCCTGCAGACAGGCTAACGAGACGACCGCCGCCAGCACGACCAGCCAGCGGCTTAGCCGGCCCGGTAATGGCGCAATTGCAACAATTCGACCGTTTGACGGGTTCAACTGGGGGGGAGGCCCCATGCTAAAATTTTTCATCTGTGTCTTATACGCCGCAAATGCGCCCCATAGAAGGGTTTGCTGGCGGTCCAGCCAACTTGAGGGGAGGTGGCGGGCAGCAGGTTCCGGGTGGCCATAAGCATGCTTGGGACACCGCCGCAGGCTATCGCTTCGAGTCACTCTAGGAACCTCCTGTGAATATCGTCATCCTTGCCGCAGGCATGGGCAAACGCATGCGTTCCGCCCTGCCGAAAGTGCTGCATCCGCTGGCCGGCAAACCGCTGCTGGCCCACGTGATCGAAACCGCGCGCTCCATGTCGCCAACGCGACTGGTGGTCGTGGTTGGCCATGGCGGTGAGCGTGTGCGTGAGATGGTCGGCGCGCCCGATGTCACCTTCGCAACGCAGGAGCAGCAGCTCGGCACCGGCCACGCCGTCATGCAGGCGCTTGGCCAGCTCGATGAGAGCGTGCCCACCCTGGTGCTCTACGGCGACGTGCCGCTCACCCGCGCAGAAACGCTCAATGCGCTGGTCGGCGCCGCCGGGCAGGACCACCTGGGCGTGCTGACTGTGCACCTGGATGACCCGACCGGCTACGGCCGCATCGTGCGTGACGCTGCCGGCCGCATCACCCGCATCGTCGAGCAGAAGGACGCCAACGAAACGCAGCTTGCCATTCACGAGGTCAACACCGGCATCCTGGTTTGCCCGACGGCCAAGCTCAAGACGTGGCTGGCCACGCTGTCCAACAACAACGCGCAAGGCGAGTACTACCTGACCGACGTGATCGAGCGCGCCGCCACCGAAGGCGTGCCGATCACCTCCGCACACCCGTTGGCCGAATGGGAAACGCTGGGCGTGAACAGCAAGGTGCAGCTGGCCGAGCTGGAGCGTATTCACCAGCGCAACCTTGCGCAGCAACTGCTGGAAGACGGCGTCACCCTGGTCGACCCGGCGCGTATCGACATCCGCGGCCACCTGTCGTGCGGTCGCGACGTGGTAATCGACGTGAACTGCGTGTTTGAAGGGCATGTGGCGCTGGCTGACGGCGTGCATGTGGGTGCCAACTGTGTGATCCGCGAATCGGCCATCCATGCCGGCGCAGAGATCCTGCCGTTCTGCCACATCGAGCAGGCCAGCGTGGGCGCGGACTCGCGCATCGGTCCATACGCACGCCTGCGCCCGGGCACGCAATTGGCCGAAGACGTGCACATCGGCAACTTTGTCGAGGTCAAGAACAGCCAAGTGGCGGCGCACAGCAAGGCCAACCACCTGGCCTATGTGGGCGACGCCACGGTGGGTTCGCGCGTGAACATCGGCGCGGGCACCATTACCTGCAACTACGACGGCGCGAACAAGTTCCGCACCGTTATCGAAGACGACGCCTTTATCGGTTCCGACTCGCAGCTCGTGGCGCCGGTGCGCGTGGGCAAGGGCGCAACGCTGGGTGCTGGCACTACGCTGACCAAGGATGCGCCGGATGGCAAGCTGACCGTCTCGCGTGCGCGCCAAGTCACTATCGAGAACTGGCAGCGTCCGGTCAAGCAGAAGAAGGGCGCCTGAAGCGGCGTCAGATGTCCGCCTGCGCCGAACAGCGGATGCCGCTGCGGCGCACGAGCATCGATACTGAATGGAATACGTATCGAGCGCAGCGCATCGCGACGCTGTGCTCCAACTGGAGAAATCAACATGTGCGGTATCGTCGGCGCGGTTTCCACGCGCAATATCGTTCCCGTCCTGATCGAGGGCCTGCGCCGCCTGGAATACCGCGGCTATGACTCCTGCGGCGTTGCCGTGCAGCGCGACGGCCAGCTTGAACGCGCGCGTACCGTGTCGCGCGTGGCAGACCTCGACACGCAGGCGCAGACCAGCCACCTGGACGGCGCCATCGGCATCGCCCACACGCGTTGGGCCACGCATGGCAAGCCGGATACCGTCAACGCCCACCCGCACTTCTCGGGCGACACCATCGCCCTGGTGCACAACGGCATCATCGAGAACTACGAAGCGCTGCGTGAAGAGCTCAAGGCCGTCGGCTACGGCTTTGAATCGCAGACCGACACCGAGGTGGTCGCCCACCTGATCCACCAGGCTTACACGTACCCGAGCAGCGCCACACGCGGCAACCTGTTTGCCTCGGTGCGTGCATCGGTCAAGCGCCTGCATGGCGCCTATGCCATTGCTGTGTTTGCCCGCGACAATCCCGACGTGGTGGTCGGCGCGCGTGCCGGCTCGCCGTTGGTGGTGGCACTTGGCGAAAAGGAGACGTTCCTCGCCTCTGACGCGCTGGCCGTGGCTGGCACCGCGAGCCGCATGGCCTACCTGGAAGAGGGCGATGTGGTGGAGATCACCCGCGAAGGCTTCACCGTGATGGACGCGCACGACAAGCCTGCCGTGCGCGAGGTCAAGGAGGTGGGCGGATACGCTGCCGCCGTGGAGCTTGGCCCGTTCCGCCACTTCATGCAAAAGGAAATCTTCGAGCAGCCGCGCGCACTGGGTGACACGCTTGAAGGCATTCAGGGTTTTGGTCCCGACCTGTTCGGCCCGAACGCGGCCGAGGTGCTGTCCAAGGTTGACAGCGTGCTGATTCTGGCTTGCGGCACGAGTTACTACTCGGGCTGCACGGCCAAGTACTGGCTGGAGTCGATCGCCAAGATCCCGACGCAGGTGGAAGTCGCCAGCGAATACCGCTACCGCGAGACGGTGCCCAACCCGAACGCGCTGGTTGTGGTGATCTCGCAGTCGGGCGAAACCGCCGACACGCTGGCCGCACTGCGCCACGCACGCGAGCTGGGCCACACCCACACGCTGGCTGTGTGCAACGTGGGGACAAGCGCCATGGTGCGCGAGACCGAACTCAAGTTCCTCACGCGCGCCGGCACCGAGATTGGCGTGGCCTCGACCAAGGCATTCACCACGCAGCTGGCCGCCTTGTACATGCTGGCGCTGACGTTTGCCAAGCTGCGCGGCCATCTGAGCGACGCGCAGGAAGAAGACGCGCTGCGCCACCTGCGCCACCTACCGTCGGCACTGAACGCCGTGCTGGCGCTGGAGCCGCAGATCATTGCGTGGTCGGAAGAGTTTGCCCGTCGTGAGAACGCGCTGTTCCTGGGGCGTGGCCTGCACTACCCGATCGCTCTGGAAGGTGCGCTCAAGCTCAAGGAAATCTCGTACATCCACGCCGAGGCGTATCCGGCCGGTGAACTCAAGCACGGCCCGCTGGCCTTGGTGACCGACGAGATGCCGGTGGTGACGGTGGCGCCCAACGACGCGCTGCTCGAGAAGCTCAAGTCGAACATCCAAGAAGTGCGCGCGCGCGGCGGCAAGCTGTACGTGTTTGCCGATGCCGACACGCACATCCAGTCGAGCGACGGTATTCAGGTGATCCGCATGCCGGAGCACTACGGCCAGCTCTCGCCGATTCTGCACGTGGTGCCGCTGCAGTTGCTGGCGTATCACACGGCGCTGGCGCGTGGCACCGATGTGGATAAGCCGCGCAACCTCGCCAAGTCGGTCACAGTCGAGTAAGTCTTATCGCTGTACAAAAAAAATAGCGATTTGAAATAGTTATTGCGCCGCGTTTCCGAAGTTGTTGCGCCGTTGTCCCGGCATCCCTTGTGAACACCGGGTTTCCGGGCGGCGCAACAACTAATTGAAACGCCACGTTGCCGTGGCAGACATCCGGGTTTGCATCTGCTGTTCTCCTCTGCAGAGCCCATTTCATGCGCTCACGCGTGCCTCCACCGCATACGAACGCGCCTCCCAACCTCCGCCCCAAACTTTGCTCTCGCGCATCGAGATGCATATATCGTCGAATTTGATTTTCGTCGACGCCTAGGCGCGTATGCGAACCCCCGCTACGCATGCAATGTACCGGTGCTCCGAGCGCTTCGCGCGAGTGCCGACCGGGGTGCTTCAAGACAGAAACATCATGCGTTGATGTGCTGAGCGCTGGCGATATCCAGTTCGTGCCAGCTTGCGCCTCCAAATTCAATGACCTGCCTGTTTCAGCCACGACACAAAAACGTGTGCTTGAGCAGGGTGTTGCCATTGGGGGCGGGCGTATTCCTAGGGAAATCAAGGTGTTAGTCGTCCTGGCACAGATGTCGCTCTATGCCCTGCGGGGAGGAGCCAGCCATGCCAACAATCACCTCGCGACGCCATGCCTGGCGCTTGGCGATCCACCGCGCGATTGAGCCAACCGCACTGGCTGCGGGGCTTGCAATGATGCTTGCCGGCGCACCGGCGTTTGCAGACGAGGGCGACATCATCGTGCAGCGCGACGTCACGCCGCGTATCGCCTATCGGGGTGTGCCCACTGAAGCC
>NZ_JAELUI010000197.1 GCF_016429285.1 Ralstonia sp. ASV6 | reverse complement strand
GTGCATACCGCCGAAGCGCTCAAGCATGGCGCCACGCATGAAGAGATTGCGGATGCGTTGAGCGTAGCGATCTCGCTCAACGCGGGGGCGGCGCTGGTGTACTCGGCGCGCGTGATGGACGCGGTGCAGGCGTATGAGAAGGCCTAGGAGCCTCGCCGCGGCCGCTTTTGCTATCGGGTGATCCGCAGGCGGCAGGTGGCCTGACGCGTTTCACCCGGGGCGAGCAGGTGCAGGCCCTCGCCGTGGTGGATGGCGTTGGGCAGGCCCATCCAAGGCTCAACGCAGTAGAAGTCGGACGTGGCGTTTTCCGTCCAGGTGGTGATGGCGTGCCAGGGCACTGGCGCGCCGTCCACTTCGATGCGGATGCGGCGGCCAGGCGGCGCGTCTGCGTTCGGCGGAATGGCGAGCGTGGCCGCGCCGGCGTTGTCGAGCAGGTGATAGCGGTCCTGCAGCGTTGGGTCGTCCAGGTGGTACGTTGCTTGTCCAGGCTCTGGCGTATCAAGGCTGCCGTCAGCCAGCTGGCGTGAAAGCCGCGATGTCGGCATCGACAGCACAGCCGCGCTGCGCAACGTATGCGGCAGCGCGATGTAGAAATGGTGCCCGGCGTAAAACGGCATCGGCGCCTGGGCATCGCCGTTATCGAGATGCTTGACCGAGAACGTTGCCTCCAGCCCGTCGATCAGCAGTCGATATGTGATGCGAAATTCGAACGCAAACGGATAGCCTTCGCGCGTTTGCGGCCGATCGCGCAGCAGCATGACGATGTGCGTGTCGCTCGCGTCTTCCACCTCAAACGGCAGGTCGCGTGCAAAGCCGTGTTGCGGCAAGGTATGTACTTGCCCGCGTGCGTCGCGCCACTGGCCGATCTTGCCGTCGACAAAATGCCGGCCGATGAAGGGAAACAGCAACGGATTGCCGCCACGTACCTTGGCCAGGTTGGACCAGTCCGCATGCTCCGGCCAGAACAGGATCTCTTCACCGAGATGGCGCCAGCGCACGAGTCGGCCACCGGCCTCCGGCGCGAGCAGCAGCATTGAGCCTTCTGCGCTCGGGTCGTCAACACCTCCGATGCGGACGAGTGAGCGGTCTTGGAAGTGTGCGGTGGGCAGGTCGTGCATGCGTGGTCGGGCAGAGTGACTTGTTGGTGTGGGGTTCGCGTACTAGATTGTCAATGCGTTTTGCCCGGAGGGAAACCATGTCGGCCAGCCGTTACGCCAACCCGTTCGCCAGTTGCACTGGCAGCGCGCGCAGCCTGATGCATCTCGCACACACTGTTCCACCCCCTGACGAGCCATCGCCGCCGGGTATTCCTCCTGATCTGCCGTCACCCGACGAACCCCCGCCGCCGGTAGAGCAGCCCGAGATGTTGCGGCTGTGACGCGCTGTTACCAATCGTCACAGCTTTACGCAAAGCGGTTCGTAAGATAGCGTCAGTCCCTGCGCGACTTGCGCATTTCTACAACGACAATACGAGCCCAATCATGTCGATTCTTCCGCGTCTGACTCTGTGTGCTGTGCTAGCGGCTTCTATGGCCGGCTGTGTGGTGGCTCCGCCGCAGCAAACTCGCACGGTGGTGGTGCATGAACCCGCCCCGGCGCCGGCTCCAGCACCGGTTGATCCGCGTGCCCGTTTTGAGCAGGTGCAGGGCCGCCTCGCTGAGGAATTCCATCGCGTTGACGTGCGCCAGTCGCAGGGCTATATCGATCCGTACCGCGGCGACGGCCTGCGTGACCGCCTGCGTCGCATCCGTCAGGAGGCCAACGACATGGCCAGCCAGCACAACGGTGGCCTGTCCGGCGACGAACAACATGCGTTGAACGACGAACTCGGCGCCGTGGCACGCGACATCAACCGTTAAGCCGCTTCTCCCTTCCTACCATTCGCCGATGCTGCGCTGCGGTATCGGCGAAATGCATTGTTGCGCAGCCGAGCGTGCACATTCGCTGCGCACCGGGCGGAAGCTGATACGCTTGCGTTCCTCCTGAACGTGCAAGCCTGCATCTGACGCGGCTTGCTGTGGCCCGTCCTGACGGCCTTCTGCCGTGCGAAAGATCATCCACTGCGACTGCGACTGCTTCTACGCCGCCATCGAGATGCGCGATGACCCGCGCCTGGTCGGCAAGCCGCTGGCTGTCGGCGGGCGGCCCGAGCGGCGCGGTGTGGTGGCCACCTGCAACTACGAAGCACGCAAGTTCGGCATCCACTCCGCAATGCCCATGTCGCAGGCGGTCAAGCGTTGTCCGGACTTGCTGATCGTGCCGCCGTCCATGGACAAGTACCGCCAGGTTGCGCGCCAGATCTTCGCGATTTATCACAGCTATACCGCGCTGGTGGAGCCGCTCTCGCTGGACGAGGCTTACCTCGACGTGAGCGACAGCCCGATGCTCGCTGGCAGCGGCACCCGCATCGCAGAGGACATCCGCCGCCGCGTGCGGGAAGAGATCGGTATCACCGTGTCGGCAGGGGTGGCGCCCAACAAGTTCATCGCCAAGATCGCGAGCGATTGGAAAAAGCCCGACGGCCTGTTTGTGGTGCGACCGGAGCAGGTGGATGCCTTTGTGGCCGAGCTGCCTGTGGAGCGCCTGTTTGGTGTGGGCAAGGTGACGGCCGCCAAGCTGCGCCGGCTGGGCGCTGAAACGTGCGCAGACCTGCGTAGTTGGGGCACAGACCGGTTGCAGCAGCATTTTGGCGTCTTCGGTTTTCGGTTGCATGACCTCTGCCGCGGTGTTGACCACAGGCAGGTGCAACCTTCGCAGATCCGCAAGTCCGTCAGCGTGGAAGAGACGTACGCGACTGACCTGCGCACGCTCGACGATTGCCAGCGCGAGCTGACCATTCTCGTCGAGCAGCTTGCCGCACGCGTTGAACGTGCCCGCGCCGCCGACATGATCCACAAGACGTACGTCAAGCTGCGCTTCGCGGATTTTCGCGGCACGACGGTCGAATGTATTCACCCGAAAGTGTCGTTGCCGGTGTTCTCGAAATTGCTGACGCAGGGCTTCGAGCGGCGGCAGATTCCCGTGCGGTTGCTGGGCGTCGGGGTGCGTCTGTACGAGTCCGATGCGCACGCGCGTCAACAGACGCTATTCGCAGAAGATGCCGACTCGATTGAGTGAGCCTCAATTGTTGTGAGTTGTTGTGACTCACGCCAGTCGGATACGAATTGTCCTATTTTCTTGTCTGCATCACGGCGATGTGGAAGGGCGGACGTCGCCAACGGGTAAAATGCCCGCTTTTTGCAAAAATCCGCCGCCGCGCGCCACACGTGCGCGACAGTGCATCCGTACCCACGGAGGCACGCAGACAGGAGACGCAGTCAATGAGTTTGTTTCGTACCAAAAACGTGGATCACATGATCCGCACGGGCCACAGCGACACCGGCCTGAAGAAAGTCCTTGGGCCCCTGGACCTGACCTTCCTGGGCGTCGGCGCCATCATCGGCACCGGCATCTTCGTGCTCACAGGCACGGGCGCGCTGACCGCCGGTCCCGCGTTGACGTTGTCGTTTGTGGTTGCTGCGCTGGCCTGCGGGTTTGCCGCGCTGTGCTACGCCGAGTTCGCCTCGACTATCCCCGTGTCGGGCTCGATCTACACCTACGCCTACGCAACGATGGGCGAGCTGGTTGCCTGGATCATCGGCTGGGACCTGATGCTCGAATATGGCCTGGCGACTTCCGCCGTGTCGGTCGGCTGGTCCGGCTACTTCCAATCGTTGTTGTCGGGTTTCGGCCTTCACCTGCCGGTGGCGCTGACGGCGGCGCCGGGTGCCATCCCGGGCGTGCAGACGCTGTTCAACCTGCCTGCGCTGGTGATCATGCTGCTCATTACCACTGTGCTGTCGTTCGGCGTGCGTGAATCGGCGCGTGCCAACAACGTCATGGTGGTGATCAAGGTGACGGTGGTGCTGCTGTTCATCTTCGTGGGCGTGCGCCACGTGCAGCCGGCTAACTGGCAACCGTTCATGCCGTTCGGCATGGAGGGCGTGTTCGGTGCCGCGGCCATCGTGTTCTTTGCCTTTATCGGCTTCGACGCAGTCACCTCTGCGGCGGAAGAGGTGCGCAACCCCAAGCGCGACCTGCCGATCGGCATCATCGGTTCGCTGGCAGTCTGCACGATCCTCTATGTGGTGGTGGCTGCCATCATGACCGGTATCGTGCCGTTCACGAAGTTCGCAGGCGTTGACCACCCGGTGTCGCTGGCGCTGCAGATGGCGGGCGAAGGCTGGGTCGCGGGTTTTGTTGACCTGGGTGCCATCATCGGCATGACCACGGTGATCCTGGTGATGGCTTACGGTCAGACCCGCATCATCTTCGCCATGTCACGTGACGGGCTGCTGCCCAAGCGCCTGTCGCACATCCACCCGCGCTACGCGACGCCGTTCCTGAACACGTGGGTGGTCGGTATCGTGTTTGCGGTGATCGCCGCGTTCGTGCCGCTGAACGTGCTGGCCGAACTGATCAACATTGGTACGTTGGCAGCGTTCTCGCTCATCGCGGTGGCGGTGCTGGTGCTGCGCCGTACGCGTCCGGACCTGCATCGCGGTTTCCGCTGCCCGGGCGTTCCGGTGGTGCCGCTGCTGGCCATCGGCATGTGTCTGTTCCTGATGAGCCATCTGCAGGCCGTGACCTGGATCGCCTTTGCGGTTTGGGTAGTGATCGGCCTGCTGGTGTACTTCGGCTATGCGCGCCGCCGCTCGCTGCTGCATACGTCGCAGCAAGGTGCCTCTCCGGCCTCGGAGACGGCGCGCTGATCGTCTGGCCGCCTAACGGCATAGCGGCGCGGAAACCGCTTGCAGGATTTCCGCGTCGCGCGGCCGCTCGATGAAGGCGGTCAGATTCACATCGGCCGAACGCGCATTGGCGGGCAGGGGAATGTCGCCTTGCCATTGCGTGCTCGCGCCCGTCAACCGGATTGGCCCGATCCATTCCCTGACGACATGGTCGTGGCGTAGCTCCACACCGCCGTTCTCGCCGCCACTTGGGTGGCTCACCAGGTTGTTTTGTGTCAGTGCGATCCACGCGACGGTTGAGCTGGCATCGTTGACTGCGCTCGGCCGCAACGTGAAGCGCGCGCGGGTTTGCAGAGCTGCACGTGGCGTGTTCGCGGCGGTGGCATCGAGTGTGATATCCGCCATGGCAGGTTGTGCGTTGCGTGCTGCAATAGCGCGAGAGAAGTCGGCGCGATCCGCCCAGCGCCGCAACTCGCGGCCGGAGACGAAGACTTCCGGCGTGTAGATCGTTGGCGCATTCGTGGCGTCGCCCAGTGCACGCTGCCGCGCAGAGAAGGCCGCACGGCCGAATGTGTCTTTCCAGCCGAGGCCGTCCCAGTAGTCGACATGCAGCGCAAGGGGAATCCAATGTTGCAGGTCAGCCGGCGTGCGACTCAGCCAGCGGTCCGCCGGCGGGCAACTATTACAACCCTCGGATGTATAGAGTTCAACAACCGCAACCGTGTGCGGTGGGCTTTGAACGTGCAGCGCTGCACAATCAGCGGCCTGCACGGCGTGCGTGACGCTTGTCAGCGCCAGCAATGTCAGTGTTGCGCTGACACGAAAGTGTCGCAAACGGTGTGGTTGGATGCGCATGATGGTCTCCTGGCCTGCATGTCGGCACGGGCTTTGCATGTGGCTCCCGCTTTGCTTAGTCGGGTGGCGCTCGCAGTCCTGACAAAAAAGCATAACTATGGTGAAGGGCGTGCGAGCCCTGATGCCGCCTGGGATAGCGAGCTAGAGCCCTTGTTCGGGTTCTCTGGCTTTGCCGATGCGGTTCGCACGCGCGGCGCAAGCTATGGTTAAAATGAATCTCGCGGTCAGACACAATGTTTGACGGAATCGTGCCGGCCCCCCCGCACGGTTTCCACGCAACAGCGTGTGCGTTGTTGTCCATTGCAATCGGAGGGCTTTAACGATGGAAATCAAGTTCGAAAAGAAAGAGGCGTACGACATCAACAACGAAGGCCTGCTGTTCGACGCGTTGGTCGATGGCGAAAAGGTGACTTGCGTGGCAACGCGCGAGGCCCTGTGGGAAGGCCTGGAAGGTGATCAGGTGTTGTCGCTCCAAGCGGCCTTTGAGGCCGGCCAGGATCGGATTCAGGATGCTGCCCGCGTGCTGATTGCCGACGGTGTGCAGCGATCCAATGGGTTGACCGATTTGCCGCAGCCGGTCGTGGTCAAGCGCGTGCATATCGCCGTGGCTTGAGCGCGGTCGATTGCCTCCGCAGGCATCGGCGCGTCCGATAGGTCTGCATGGTGGACGCACGTCCACCGTTCTGAAAAAGCCGGTCCACGTGACCGGTTTTTTCATTGCCGATGTTCCAGTGTTTCCCGACTTGACAGAGCCGTCATCTGGCTAGATGATTAACATGTTAATTACATGGGTGGCTTGATGCTGGCCCGAAGCCAAGGAGGCAAGGATGCGGCGAGGCAGAGTGGCATTGCCGGATGGTCGGGCGAACGATATCGCATGGGCAACGGCGTCTGAAGATGCCGAGGCGGGTGCCACGCAGCATTGGCTGCCACCCGTCGAGGGCGTCGTCGTCGGTGCGTTGCTGAACTACCGTGGCGAGTTGGCGATGTTGGACGATGCACTCTCCGCGCCGCCTTACCAAGCACCACCCAAAGCGCCCATCCTGTACATCAAGCCGGCCAACACGCTTGTTGGGCACGGCCGCGATGTGGTTCTGCCGGTCGACGTTGACGCGGTTTGGGCCGGCGCCTGCCTGGGCGTGGCGATTGGCCGCACCGCCACACGCGTGAGCGCCGCGCAGGCTCACACATTCATTGCCGGCTACACCATCGTGAATGATCTGACCGTGCCGCATGCCAGCTACTACCGCCCGGCGATCCGCCATAAGTGTCGTGATGGTTTCTGCCCCATCGGCCCCTGGGTGGTGGATCGAAGCGATGTGCCCAATGAGGACGCACTGGACATCACCGTGCGTATCAACGGCGAAATCAGGCAACGCGCTTCTACCGCAACGCTGGTGCGTCCGATCGCGCAACTGTTGGCCGACGTGACAGCCTTCATGACGCTCAATGCGGGAGACGTGCTGCTTGTCGGCATGCCAGAGAACCCGCCGCTGGCGCGCGCTGGTGACCACATCGATATCGACATTGCCAACATCGGCACCCTGACAACGCGGCTGGTCCGCCACGCGCAGGAGGACTCACAATGAAGCGCGCACGCATCGCCTATGACGGGGCGATCCATGCAGCGACCGCCGTACCTGGTGATGACACTCGTTTGCAGCTTGCCGATGGCCGCGTGCTGCATGAAAACGAAGTGATCTGGTTGCCACCGGTCGAGCCGCGCACGATCTTCGCGTTGGGCTTGAAC
>NZ_JAELUI010000196.1 GCF_016429285.1 Ralstonia sp. ASV6 | reverse complement strand
GCCGTGCCCGTGTGCTTGGGTGAAACCTGCGATGTGGCGCCGTTGATGGTGGCCGTGGTGAGCGCCCCGTTTGACAGGCCGAAGCTCACCAGCCCGATCACGAACAGCACGATGGACAGGTCCACACGCAGCGTGAGGAACGCGGCGCAACTCACCAGCAACAGCGTCATGCCGATGAGTACCGGCAGCTTGTAGCCGTGGCGGTCGATGACCTTGCCGGTGACGGGCCCCACCACAAAGATGCACGCCGTCATGCACAGTACCCACAGCCCCGCGCGTACCTTCGAGTAGTTCAGGATGTTCTGCATGAACAGTGGCAGCACGAACAGGAAGCTCGCCATCACGAAGTTGAAGATGATGCGGATGCCCACCACTGTCAGGTAAGTGCCGTTCTTCAGCAGCGACAGGTTGATGAGCGGTGCCTCCACGCGCAGGCTGCGACGCACGAACAGTACAGTCGAGATGGCGCCCACGGCAGTCAACGCGCCGATCTGCCCCCAAGAGAGCGTGGCCAGCGCGTTGGACAGCACGATCAGGCAGCCGAGCCCGAGTAGGTAGAGCGGCACACCTACCATGTCGAGCGCGCGGGCACTCAGTTCGTGCGGATCATCCTGATCGACAAACACCGCAGTGAGCAGCAGCGACAGCAACCCCAGCGGCACGTTGATGAGGAAGATCATCTCCCACCCGAACGCCTGCAGGATGAAGCCGCCCAACGGTGGCCCCGCCGCCAGCCCGATACCGGTGATGGTGACGGCCACGCCCGTTGCCAGACCCTTCTGCTCGGGCGGAAACGCCTTGCCGATCAGGATGAGCGCCAGCCCCAGCGTGGCCGAGAAGCCGATGCCCTGAATGAAGCGCGCGGCGATGATGGCCTCGATGCTGTGCGCAAACGCCCCGATATAGAGCGAAGACAGCACGAACAGCAGCCCGCCGGCCATGAACACACGCTTCTTGCCGTAGCGATCCGCAAGCACGCCCGACAGGCAGAAGAACGCCGCTGCGGCTGCCAGGTAACTGACGATCACAAGCTGAATCTGCTCGATGCTGGCGTTGAAATCCTTGGAGAACTCCGCCAACGCCAGGTTGACGATGGTCAGGTCCAGGTTGATCAGCAGCAGGTAGATGCCGATCGAGAACAGCACGATCCATTTCTTCATGGCTGGGCCTCTTGTACCGGCAGACACCGCACGGGTATCTGCCGGTCAACGTGTGGCTGGGCGGGTTCAGTGGAACATGCGCCAACTGTCTTCATGGCGCACCAGAAAGGCGCCGATCGTGCGTCGCACGGCTTGGCATTGCTCCACGGCATGCATGACGCGTGTGTTGAGCACGTGCAACTGGCCGGGCTTGCCGTGCACCAGCAGCTTGGGCACACCTTCGAGCTGAGGGATGGCTTGATTGGCGAAGAACTCGCGCATCAGCGTGTGCAGCTGGGTGAAGTCCTGCGGGCGGTAGTCCCAGAAAACGAGGCCCGTCCCCTCATTGGAATCCGCCACCGAGAGGAACACCGAGATCTGGTTCTTCAGCTCGGAGTAGTTCTCGCCAATTGGCCAGTTGGCCGGGTCGCGCGAGAAGTGGATGGCGTCGCAATGCGGCGGCACGCTGTAGATGCCTTCCTTCTTGGGCTGGAACTCGCGCTTGGAGGTGAGCGGAAACTCCGCCCACGTGCCCACCTGCACCGTGTCGACGTGCAGCGCATCGTGAATCAGCCGTGCAAAAGCGGTGTTGCGCAATTGCCCGTTGAAGCGGCCGGCATAGGCAAAGTAGTCCGCCAGCCCGACCACGAGCTTTTCGTTTTCCAGAAATTGCATCGGGCCGACAGCCACGCCGGTGTTGGCCACGCCCGAGAGCGAGCGGTGCGGAATCACCTCGGGGTAGGCCGGGTCAGCCCACCACGTATCGAGTTGCTCGGGCTGGACCACGTCCAGCAAGACGGCAATCGCATCACCGTCGCGCACGAGCGCCACGGCTTCATCGATGTGCAGGTCACGGATTTCGGCGGGAGCGCCGAAGCGGTGGATTTCGGAGCGATACGACGTGCTCATCGGTCATCTCCTCAAACGGTGGATCGGTAGGTAGGGCGATGGGAAGGCGCCGCCACCGCTCAGGGTGGCGACGTGCCTGCATGGAATGCGCCCGGCGAATCAGGCGAGCTGGTTTTGCAGCGTCTGCAGGTCGAAGTAGTCCTTGAACAGCGTCAGCTTGCCGGCGTCGTTGAATTCAAGAATGACGACCATGGGCAGCGTGACCTTCTTGTCGCCAAAGACGATGTCGCTGGTGCGCTCGACAAACACCGTGCCGTTTTCCGACACCACGCGGTGCTTCTTCCAGACGTACGAAGACGATTTGCCGAAGAACTCGGCCACCTTCTCGACGGCACGGGGCTTGCCGCGGTGCACGGTGTCGGCCAGCGGCACGTCTTCAAAGACAACGTCGTCGGCCAGCAGGTCGGATACGGCGTCGAGGTCGCGCGTTTCCAGCGCGTGGATGAACTGGTTGGCCAGGGCCTTGGAGTCGTGTTGAGCCATCTTGTTGCCTCTGTTGGAGTGTGGGGCGCATCGGCAGGCATCCGGGTTGGGCTGGATGCCGCACACCAACGCGCGGTTTCACCAATCCGTCGCATTGAATTGATTGGCAATCCAATGGCGGCCTTTTAAATCACGTGCGTGCACCGGTTTGCAGATAAAAAAGGTGCGGCAGCGCCCCGCGTGCCCCGGTTTGGTTCAAAGCACAAAGGCGCCGTGATTAAGCGCGGATGCTGTGTGAAAAGTGGCAACCCGTCTACTGTATTTTTTTGCAGTTGACCGCATTGCAGCAAACGGTAGGATGCGTCCGGCAGAGGCAACGAACCGCTTTCAGCTGTGGATTTGCGGCAGGGCACCAAAGCGCGAATTCATCAGGTTGGCCGCATCGGTAAATGCAATAGCGCACATGCGGAAAAGGCGGGTCGATATAAAAACGATGACAAATGCGACGCGTACTCGAATGAATGTCGAGTGAATCGCAATTGGCAATCCAATTACCCAGCACGCATACGACAGGCGCCCTATGACCGATACCCTCATTCGTGTGGTTGGCAACAAGTTTCGGGAGTTGTCCAACGCGCAAAGCATCCTCACGTTCGATGAGCTTGTTGCGCGTGTGCGTGACGGGCAGCTTGAACCGGCCGCCATCTCGCTGGAGCAGGGCATCTCTGAATCGCAGGTGGATGTGCTGCGTGACCTGGTGGCGCAGAGCCACCATGCCGGGCAGATTTCACTGCGCAGCTATTTCGACAGCCACCAGCGCTGTGACGGCACGCTCACGCACAAGGTCAAACGCTCCAATACGCTGATCTCCGACCCGCAGGAAACCGGCGAAGACACCTACACCAGCGTGCTGCTGATCGACGATGAATGTGCCGACCTGAGTGACCACGTAACCGGCAAGCACGTGCAGTTCATGGTGTTGCTGGAAGCGGCGCGACAGATGGGAAATGCCGTCACGCAGAAATTCCACTCCACGGCAGCCAAGATGTACCTGGCCGAAAACATCAACGTGGACTTCAAGGCGTTTGCCTATCCGTTCCGGGTGGATCTGGAGTACCGCGTGCTGGAGCGCAACCTGCGCGCAACCGGCGACGGCAAGATGGCCGTGCAGATGGACTTTCACCAGCAAGGCAAGGTGATCGCGCAACTCTCGCTCACCTTTACCGTGCTGGATCGCAAGTTCGTCTCGGCGCTGGAAAGCACGGCGCTCAAGTCGCTGCACAACTGAAGGAAGGCGCTGCCATGACTGCCGCCATCGCTCCCGACTGTGCTGCACCTGCGGTTGACGCTGCGCGTATCTGTGCGGTGTTCGACTTGGACGAAACGCTGATCCGCCCGAAAAGCATGCTCGCCGTGCTGGAGCAGTACCACCGCAGCACGGCCGACTCGCCCGACCAAGCCGAGCGCCGCATCCGTGACGTGCGCGCCAACCTGACGTGGTACGTCGAGCGCAATGCCAACCGCGCCGCGCAGAACCGCTACTTCTACCGACAACTTGCGGGCATTCCGGTGGACGACATGGCACGTGCCGCGCAGCAGTGGTTTGAGGCCAATCGTGCGGCGCTGTACCACGACACGGTGGTCACACGGCTCAACGCGCATCAGCAGGCCGGTGCCGTTGTCATTGTGGTGAGCGGTTCGTTTGCCGAGGCCGTTGCGCCCATCGCGGCCGACCTGTCGATCGAGCACGTGGTGTGCGCGCGCCTGGAGCAGCGCGACGGCCGCTACACCGGCGCCATGCTGGGTGAGCCGACTATTGGCGAGGGCAAGGCCATTGCGCTGCGCCAGTTCCTGCAGGTGCACGGCCTCTCCATGCACGGTGGCTTTGCCTATGGCGACCACGACAGCGACATCCCCATGCTTTCCCTGGCTGACCACCCGGTGGCGGTCGGCTCCAACGCAGCACTGCTGGACCATGCCCGCCGGCACGACTGGCGTATTTCCCCCGCTGTTTCCTGATGATTGAGGTGAACCGATGGACGATCAAAAATTCATTGAAGACTTCGCGGCCCTGCTCGAAGTGTCGCCGGAGCGGATCACCGACGACTTCAACATGGTGGAGGAGGCGGTGTGGGATTCGCTGGCGTTTCTGAGCACCATTGCGCTGATCGACACGCACTACCAAAAGGTGGTCGACCCGATGGCGCTGCAGGAGCTGACTACGTTCCGCGAGTTGCGTGCGCTGGTCCACGGTCAGAGCGTCGAGGCTTGAATGGGCTACCGGCGCTTTCACAACGCGCGCATTGCCGGGGTGTCTGCCGCGGTGCCGGAGCATGTGCGGCGCAACGAAGACATCGCCGGTGATCCGGTGGAGATCGGCCGGACGGCCAAGCTGTGCGGCATCCAGGCCCGGCATGTGGCGCCCGATGGCATGTGCGCGTCCGACCTCTGCTACGTAGCGGCCGAGCGCCTGCTGGAGTCCGTCGGTTGGGAGAAGGATTCCGTCGACGCGCTGATCTTCCTCTCGCAAACGCCTGACTACGTGGTGCCCGCCACGAGCTGCGTGCTGCAGCGCCGGCTGGGGCTGTCGTTCCAGTGCGCGGCGTTTGACATCACGCTGGGCTGCTCGGGTTATGTGTATGGGCTGATGGTGGCCTTCGGGCTGCTGGCCAAGGAGGGCATGCGGCGCGTGCTGCTGCTGGTGGGCGATACACCCAGCAAGCTGATCTCGCCGCACGACATTCCGGCCAACATCCTGTTTGGCGATGCAGGCACGGCCACGGCGATCGAGTATTCGGAAGACGCGGCCGAGAGCTTTTTCTTTGCCGGTACGAACGGCGCGGGCAGCGATTCGCTCATCATCGAAGCCGGTGGCTTTCGGCAGCCGCGCACGGTGGAATCGGCCGAACGCCGCCCGCACCCGCAGGACAAGGTGCTGCGCTCGCAGGAAGAGCTGTACATGGATGGCTCGGCCGTGTTCGGTCTCACGCTCAACCATGTGCCGGAACTGGTGCAGCAGCTCTCCACCATCTCCGGCTGGCCGGTGCAGAGCGTGGACCGCTGGCTCTTCCATCAGGCCAACAAGTTCATGCTCGATTACTTCTCGAAAAAGATCGGCATTGCGCCCGAGAAGATGCCAAGCAACATCGACCGCTTCGGCAACACCAGCCCACCGTCCATCCCGCTGATGATGGTGACCGAGCACGACGCGGACGCCTCGCGCCCAGCCCGTGAGACGCTCGGCATGGTCGGCTTTGGCGTGGGTTTTTCATGGGGTGGGGCGCTGCTGCGGCAGGCCGACCCGGTCATGGTGCCTCTTGTGTATCACCGTCAATAACGCAGTCGCGCAACCACGCACTCACGCGGAGCCCTCTCATGGCGGTACAGATTCAATCGATCAGCTATGCGCTGCCGGATGCGACGCTCAGCAATCAATCCATTGCTGAGCTGAACCCGGATTGGCCTGTCGACAAAATCGCGGGCAAAACCGGCATCCACCTTCGGCATATCTCCGGCGACGACGAATACAGCCTTGAGCTGGCCATCGCCGCTGGACGCCGTCTTCTGGACGAGCACGACATCGCGCCGGAAGACGTGGACTTCATCCTGTTCTGCAGCCAGACGCCCAAGTTCCTGATCCCGACGAGCGCCTGCCTGGTGCAGCATGCGCTGGGTCTGCCCACGCGCAGTGGGGCGCTCGACGTGAATCAGGGTTGCTCGGGTTACGTGTCGTGCCTGATGCTGGCCGAAGGGTTGGTCGACAGCGGCCGCGCCAAGGGCGTGCTGCTCATCACGGCCGACACGTACACCAAGCTGGTGGCACCGGAAGACCGCAGCCTCAAGACCATCATGGGGGATGCGGCCACGGCGTCGTTCATTCGCCGGGCGGACCACGGCATCGGTGTGCGCGATTTCGAATTCGGCACCGACGGCACCGGCGCCGAGGCCATCACCGCGTACACCTCGGGGCTGCATGGTTTGACCAGCGGCGGCGCGTATCAGCCGGATTTCCGCATGAACGGGCCGGGTGTCTTCAACTTCGTGCTGACCAAGGTGCCGGAGGTGATCGACGCACTGCTGGAGAAGAACGGCCTTGAGCAGGAAGACATCGACCTGTTTGTCTTCCATCAGGCCAATGCGCACATGCTGGAGTCGGTTCGCATCAAGATGGGCATTGCGCCGGAACGCTTCTTCGTCAGCCTGGCGGATACCGGCAACACGGGGGCCTCCAGCATTCCGCTGGCGCTGGGCGATGCCGTGCGGCAAGGCCGCGTGATGCGCGGTGACAAGGTCGTCCTGATCGGCTTTGGCGCCGGGCTGTCGTGGAGCGCCTGCCTGATCGACTGGTAGGCCGCCAAGCGACGCTTCGCTTTTCAATCAACGCTGTTCCGATGCCCGCTGCGCGGCGGGGCAGGCTCCGTTCGCGCTGCGTTTTGCTACCGCCCCACCTTCGCGAGGTTCGCGTGCAACTCATCACGGCACAAGACAAATACACGGCGCACACGGGGCGCGTGTTCCTGAGCGGCATCGATGCGCTGGTCCGCCTGATGGTGGTGCAGCGCTTGCGTGATCGTGCCGCGGGGCTCAACACGGCGGGCTTTGTGTCGGGCTACCGCGGCTCGCCGCTGGGTGGGCTGGACCAGGCGTTCTGGAAGGCCAGCGACGCGCTGGCCGCGCACGACATCCGCTTCCAACCCGGTGTGAATGAAGACCTGGCCGCCACCGCCGTGTGGGGCACGCAGCAGGTGCACCTGCTGGGTGAATCGAAGCACGACGGTGTGTTTGCACTCTGGTATGCCAAGGGCCCGGGCGTAGACCGCTCGGCCGATGTGCTCAAGCACCTGAACCATGCCGGCACCAGCGCGCACGGCGGCGTGCTGCTGGTGGCGGGCGATGACCACGGTGCGTATTCGTCCACCTTGCCGCATCAGAGCGATCACCTGTTCTGCTCGGCCATGATTCCCGTGCTGTATCCGGCCGATGTGCAGGAGTACATCGAGCTGGGCCTGCATGGCTGGGCCATGTCGCGCT
>NZ_JAELUI010000195.1 GCF_016429285.1 Ralstonia sp. ASV6 | reverse complement strand
GGCCTGGTCGTAGGCGGCAATGCCTTCGATCGGCAGGTAGCCGCGCGGGGACGTGGCAGCCAGGCGGGCCTTTTCAGCTTCCTGCACGGCGCGCAGCACCGGAATTTTCCCTTCGTCGGTGAAGTACACGCCCACGCCCAGATTCACTTTGGTGCTGCGGGTATCGGCGTTGAAAGCTTCATTCAGGCCCAGGATGGGGTCGCGCGGGGCCAGTTCGACGGCAGAGAAAAGCGACATGAGATGTGTCTCGATCGGTTGGTTCGGAATTCGGTGGAGTGCTGCAGGCGGTGCGCCGCAAGCGGTCGGCAGGGCTGCCGACGCCGAATGCATGAAGCGGGCACAAGACTGAATTGTACCGAATACAGGCTCTAATCGCCCGAAAAATCCTTGCAGAACAGGGGCCTAAAGCGGTTGAACGGCCACTACAGATGCGTGTGCTGGAACGCCTAAACGATTGCTGGGGCAGCAGGCTACACTAGACGATTGGTTGCAATTGCCGCCGCCACCCCGATCTGTTGGGGGCGTGCGCGTCACTTATTGACTGTTCGCGTCGCCATCCCACCCGCCGCCATGACCGATCTGAGCCAAGTCCCCAGCCCCCACGACGAGTCGAAGTTCGTCACCTTCGAGGGCTCGCCGTTCCAGTTGTACCAGCCGTATCCGCCGGCAGGCGACCAGCCGGAGGCGATCCGGCAGCTCGTCGAGAACATCGAGGACGGCCTGTCGTACCAGACCTTGCTGGGCGTGACGGGCTCGGGCAAGACCTTCACCATGGCCAATGTGATCGCGCAGGTGGGGCGTCCGGCCATCGTGTTCGCGCCCAACAAGACGCTGGCGGCGCAGCTGTATTCGGAGTTTCGCGAGTTCTTCCCGCGCAATGCGGTCGAGTACTTCGTTTCGTACTACGACTACTACCAGCCCGAAGCCTACGTGCCGCAGCGCGATCTGTTCATCGAGAAGGATTCGTCGATCAACGAGCACATCGAGCAGATGCGCCTGTCGGCCACCAAGAGCCTGCTGGAGCGCCGCGATGTGGTGATCGTGGCCACGGTGTCGGCCATCTACGGTATCGGCAATCCGACCGAATACCACCAGATGATCCTGACACTGCGCGCGGGCGACAAGATCAGCCAGCGCGACGTGATCGCCCGCCTGATCGCCATGCAGTACACGCGCAACGAAACGGATTTCCAGCGCGGCACCTTCCGCGTGCGTGGCGACACGGTCGACATCTTCCCGGCCGAACATGCCGAGATGGCCGTGCGCCTGGAGCTGTTCGACGACGAGGTGGAGTCGCTGCAACTGTTCGACCCGCTCACCGGACGCGTGCGGCAGAAGATTCCGCGCTTTACGGTGTACCCATCGAGCCACTACGTGACACCGCGCGAGACCGTGTTGCGCGCCATCGAGACCATCAAGGCGGAACTGCGCGAGCGGCTCGATTTCTTCTACAAGGAAAACAAGCTGGTAGAAGCGCAGCGCCTGGAGCAGCGCACCCGCTTTGACCTGGAGATGCTGCAGGAGCTGGGCTTCTGCAAGGGCATCGAGAACTACTCGCGGCATCTGTCAGGTTCCGCGCCGGGTGAGCCGCCGCCTACGCTGGTCGACTACCTGCCGCAGGACGCGCTGATGTTCCTGGATGAGTCGCACGTGCTGATCGGCCAGCTCAACGGCATGTACAACGGCGACCGCGCGCGCAAGGAAACGCTGGCCGAGTTTGGTTTCCGGCTGCCGTCTGCGCTGGACAACCGGCCGCTCAAGTTTGCCGAGTTCCAGACCAAGATGCGGCAGGTCACGTTCGTCTCGGCCACGCCGGGCGACTATGAAAAGCAGACCGCCGGCACCGAGGTCGTGGAGCAGGTGGTGCGCCCGACGGGCCTTGTCGACCCGATCATTCACGTGCGGCCGGCGACCACGCAGGTCGACGATCTGCTGTCGGAAATCCACGTGCGCGTTGAAGCCGGCGAGCGCGTGCTGGTCACCACGCTGACCAAGCGCATGGCCGAACAGTTGACCGAGTTCCTGTCGGAGAACGGCGTCAAGGTCCGCTACCTGCACTCCGACATCGATACCGTGGAGCGGGTGGAGATCATCCGCGACCTGCGCCTGGGCACGTTTGACGTGCTGGTCGGCATCAACCTGCTGCGTGAGGGCCTGGATATTCCAGAAGTGTCGCTGGTGGCGATTCTCGATGCGGACAAGGAAGGCTTCCTGCGCGCCGAGCGTTCGCTGATCCAGACCATTGGCCGTGCGGCGCGGAATGTGAATGGCACCGCCATCCTCTATGCCGACCGCATCACCGAGTCGATGAAGAAGGCCATTGGCGAGACCGAGCGCCGCCGCGCCAAGCAGATCGCCCACAACGAGGCCCACGGCATTACGCCGCGCGGGGTGGTCAAGCGCATCAAGGACATCATCGACGGCGTGTACAACGTCGACGATGCACGCGCAGAACTCAAGGCCGCGCAAGAGGCTGCCAAGTACGAAGACATGAGCGAGAAGCAAGCCTCCAAGGAGATCAAGCGCCTGGAGAAGCAGATGCTCGATCACGCCAAGAACCTCGAGTTCGAGAAGGCGGCGGCGGTGCGCGACCAACTTGCCAAGCTCAAGTCGCAGCTCTTCGGGGCCAGCGGCGAAGACCATATCGTTCCGGCCGCCTGAACCTCACGGGCGGTTGATGCGTCAGACCGGCACCGCAGCCTCGCCCGAGGCTGACGGCGGGGCAGTCGTGACACAATTGCGGACACATTTTCAGGCGCAACGCGTCGCCTGATCGCGGCATCAGCACGTTAAGTAGAAGCATCGGCCCCGGGAGCGGGGCCCAGCCGAGCGTGTCCGCCAACTAGGGAGTTCGATGTTCAAGTTTTTGCTCAATCCGTGGCGCAAATGGCGCGCTTCCCGGCACGCCAGCCATCAACTCGATGCCATCCTGGCGCAGTTCGCGCCGACGCGCAGCCTGGCCGAACGCAATGAATGGCTGATCGAGCTGGCCTATTGGCTGCGCCGCGCAGATCGCCCGACCGGGGCCACATCAGAATCGTGGCGCTATGCACGCCTGCGCTACTTGCTGCAGGTGCTGGAGAACAACCCTGAACTGGCCGAGCGCGTCGGGCAGACGCTGCGCGCGATCGTGCAGGACAACGATCCGGTCTCGCTGCTGTGCGATACGGGGTTGTCATCGCGCTCTGGCTTCTGGGGTGAACTGGTCGATCGCTGGCAGGCGCGCTTCCTGCCGCCGGCACCCAATCAATCGCAATTGGCCACGTTGTTTGCGCTGCTGTTTGTCGGCCCGACCGATGCGCAGTGGGTGGATGGCCTGGACGATGAACTGGTCGCACGCCTGCATGCGCTGTTCCGCGCCGGGCTGAGCGACGAGGATGAAGCCGCGGGTCAGACGCGACTGGAACGCAGCCTTGGCATCGGTATCCAGATCCTGATCAGCCAGGTGCGGGCGGCAGGGTTGTCGCGCGGCATCCGCCTGCGCATGGAGTATCCGGACGTTACCGATTCGCCGTTCTACCGGCTGGCCGATGCGGCCAACGCCATCTTCCTTGAACGCCCGGACGAGACGCTTGCCACACCAGAGCGCTTTCCGCAGCAGCTCAATTACTTCCGCGCGGTGTTGGACCAGTGCCGCACTGCCACGGCCAGCGTGTACCAGCATCTGGACGAGAACGGCGTCTCTGTCGAGGTGGTGTTCCAGGTGGAGCGCATGAAGGCGTGGCTGGGGCGCATCGATCTGCTGCTGACCGCCTGGGCAGACACACGCGCCTCGCGCCGCTTCGTGCACCTGACGGCGGAGCTTGTTTCGGCCAGCCAGCATCGTCGCAGTGTTGGCTATCTGATCCGTTCCACGTTTGCCGATCTGGCGCGCAAGGTGGTCGAGCGTTCTGCCGAGAGCGGCGAGCACTACATCACCCGCGACAGCAAGGAATACGGCGCAATGGTGAAGGCTGCGGCCGGCGGGGGTGTCATCACGGCGGCCACGGTGTACATCAAGTTCTTCATCACCGGCGCCCACCTGACGCGCTTTACCGAAGGGCTGTTGGCGTCGATCAACTACGCGGTCAGCTTTCTCGGCATCCATTTTGCCCACTTCACGCTGGCCACCAAGCAGCCGGCCATGACGGCACCTGCGCTGGCGCACCAGCTCGACCAGGTGGGCCGCCCAGAGGGGCTGGAGCGCTTCGTGGACGACACCGTCGCCATGATCCGCACCAACGCGGCGGCAATTGTCGGGAACCTCGTTGCGGTGGCCCCGGTAGCGTTTCTGGTGCAATGGGCGGCGGGTCGGCTGTTTCATGCGAACCTGATCTCGCCGGCCAAGGCGGTGGCGACCATCGACTCCTTCTCGATCCTTGGGCCAACGCCGGCGTACGCGATCTTCACGGGCGTGTTGCTGTGGGCTTCAAGCCTGGCTGCGGGCTGGGCCGACAACTGGTTTGCATTGCATCGCGTGGGCGATGTGATTGCCTACCACCGGCGCTTGCGCTTCATGGTGGGTGAGCGCGGTGCACATCGCATTGCCGAGTTCTGGAAGCGCAACCTCTCGGGCATCGTCGCCAACGTGTCGCTGGGCTTCATGCTGGGCTTGGGCCCAGAGATCGTGTCGTTCTTTGGGCCGCACGTGGAGGTGCGCCACGTCACGCTTTCCACCGGTGCGGTAGCAACGGCGGTGGGCGTCCTTGGGCCGAGTGTGATGCATACGGCCCCGTTCTGGCTGGCCGTTGCCGGCATCGCGCTGATGGGGGTGCTCAACGTGATGGTGTCGTTCGCGCTGGCGTTCAACATGGCGATGCGCTCGCGCAACCTGCGCGGGCTCGATCGCAAGCGTATTACCGGTGCGGTGTGGCGGCGCATTCTGCGCGATCCGCTGTGTCTGCTGGTGCCGCGTCCCCCGACCGCGGCCACGCCGCCGAGTAGCTCCAGCACACCCGCCTAGCGCTTGCCCGGCGGGGCTCAAAGCCTCGGCGACGGCGCTCAAAGCTCCAGCGTCGGAGGTCGGGAGGTCCGGCAACGCACCTCAGAGGTGCGCACGCGGGGGTTTGAGGTCCGACACCGGTGTTCCGGGCTCCGGCGACGGAGCGCAAAGCCCCGACGGTGGAGGTCCAGAGGTCCGGCGATGCACCTCGCAGGTGCGCGCGCGAGGGTTTGGGGTCCGATCACGGAGCTCAGAGCCTCGGTGACGGAACCCAGAGCTCCGGCGTCGGCGTTCCGAACCCGATCGCGCCTCAGGGCGCCTGCATGGCAAGCGTTCCCACCTCGCTGCGGAACGGAATGGAGGGCTGTGCGCCCAGCCGTGTAACCGACACCGCGGCGGCGGCTTGCCCAAACTGGATGGCCGCATTCGGCGCTGCGCCTTCGGCCAGTGCCGTAGCCAGCGCACCGACAAAGGTATCGCCGGCGGCGGTGGTATCGATAGCCAGCGCGCTGGGGGCCGGCATCAGCAGCCGTGTGGTGGCATCGACATAGGCGATGCCGCGCGCGCCCAGCGTGACGATCACGTGTTTCGCGCCCTGCGCGTGCAGGTCGGCTGCTGCATCCAGCGCGGCTTCGGGGGAATCGACGGCGCGCGCAGTCAGCAGTGCCGCTTCGGTTTCATTCGGGATCAGGTAGTCGCACGCAGCCAGCCAGGGTGTCGGCAGTGGGCCGATGGCTGGCGCCGGGTTCAGGATGACGGTCTTGCCCAGCCGCCGGCCGAGCTTGAGCGCGCATTCCACCGCATCCGGCGGGGATTCCAACTGGCAGACGACGACGCGGGCGCGCTCGAACGCTGCATGCTGTGCCTCGATCATGGCGGGCGTGAGCAATTGGTTGGCACCCGCCACGATCACGATGGTGTTCTGAGCGCTGTCGGCAACCGTCACGCAGGCGATGCCGGTGGCGGCGCCCGCGTGTACCGACACCATCGATGTCTCGACGCCTTCGCGCCGCAGGCCATCGCGCAGGGCCGTGCCATACGCGTCGTCGCCCACGCAGCCGAGCATGGCGACCTTGCCCCCCAGGCGAGCCGCAGCCACTGCCTGGTTGGCACCCTTGCCACCAGGAATCGTCTCCAAGGCGGGCGCCGCAACCGTTTGCCCAGGGCGGGGCAGACGCGGCGTGCGGATCACGAGATCCATGTTGAGGCTGCCGACGATCAGCACGTCGGCAACTGCGGAGGCGGAAGGGCGCTTGGCCACCATGGCGGACTACGTTGAGAGCGTGAGTGGATGGGCTTAAGCGGCGCGGGCCGGGCGCGCCGGCTCGGCGGTCGACTCGCGCAGCGACAGGCGCGGGGGCAACACGATGCGGCGTGCGCGCGGTTCCTCCGCGGGGTGGCGCATGGCGGCATCAGTCAGGTGTTCGAGCAGCGTCTGCGCCGTGGTCTCGCCCAACTGGCGGATCGACTGGCCGACGGTGGACAGCGCCGGATACACGTAGCGACTGAGTTCGATGTCGTCAAAGCCGATCACGGAGAGCGCCTTCGGCACGGGAATGCCCAACTCGGCCGCTGCACGCAGTGCGCCGATGCCCATCAGGTCGTTGCTGGCAAAGATGGCAGTGGGCATCTCGCCCTCGGTCAGCAGCTGGCGCGCAGCGCGGTAGCCGCCGGGGCTGGTGAAGTCGCCTTCGGCCACGCGCGCGGAAGCTTCTGGCACGCCGGCTTCGCGCAGTGCGCGGTGAAAGCCCGCCAGGCGGCCGGCCGTCACGCTCAACTCCGATGGCCCGCTGATGCAGGCAATGCGCCGGTGGCCAAGCTCCAGCAGATGCTGGGTCGCCATGTAGGCGCCCTTTTCGTGATCGACCTGCACCTGATCGGCTTGGATGCCTTCGGTGGGGCGGTCGACCATCACCACGGGCAGGGAGGATTCGCCCAGTGCTTCGACCAGTGCGTTGTCCGGGCCGGCGCTGCTGACGATGATGCCGTCCACGCGCTTCTCCATCAGCACGCGCAGGTAGTCGCGCTGCTTGCGCGGGTCGTCGTCGGAGTTGCAGAGGATGACGCTGTAGCCGGCGGCGGCACAGACGTCTTCAATGCCACGCGCCAGCTCCGCAAAGTAGGGGTTGGTGGCGGTCGGCACCAGCACGCCGATGGTGCGTGTGGTCCGGTGCTTGAGCGAGCGTGCTACCGCGCTGGGCACATAGCGTGTGGCGCGGATGGCTTCTTCCACGCGCTTGCGGGTCTCGGCGTTCACCGGCCTGGTGTTGTTGATAACGTGTGAGACGGTGGTGAACGAAACCCCGGCCAATGCGGCCACGTCCTTGATGGTTGCCATGACGATCTCCTCTGTCTCTTAGTGGTGCTTGCTACGGCCGGATTGATTGCGGCGGGTGCGATAGGTGTCCATGACCACGGCCGCAACGATGACCGCGCCCGTGATGATGCGTTTGGTGGGTTCGGAGGCGCCGATCTGTGCGAGGCCGGATTCGAGCACCGAGATGATCAGCACGCCGAACAGCGTGCGCGCGACGGAGCCGCGCCCGCCCATCAGGCTCGTGCCGCCGATCACCACGGCTGCGATCACCTGCAATTCCATGCCGACGCCCGCGTTCGGGTCGGCTGCCTCCAGTCGCGACACCTGGAACAGTGCAGCCA
>NZ_JAELUI010000194.1 GCF_016429285.1 Ralstonia sp. ASV6 | reverse complement strand
TGCCGGAACCGTTCCTGGCACCGGCGGGCAAGCGTCCGGTGGCCTCGTTTGCGGCACCGCTGCACGGCAATGACGGCGGCTTTGCTGGGCTGGTGATCGGATCGATCGAACTGTCTCGCAATCCGATGCTCGCCGATCTGGAAGCCGTCCGGATGGGGCGTACCGGGCGTCTGGTGGTGGTGTCGGAAGGGGGCAAATACATCGTCGCGCCGGATCGCTCGCGTCTGCTGCAGCAAGCGCCGGATCTGGCGGCCCTGCCCAATTCTGCGCGTTCGCTCGCGCAGGGCTGGAGCCAGGGCGCTGAATTCACCCCGCCGGGGCAGGCACCTGTCATCGTCGGCTATCGCCGGCTGAATGCTGTGCCCTGGAGCGTGGGCGTCTGGTGGCCGGTGCAGGAAGCCTACGCGGGCGCGGCACGTACGACGCGCACACTGATTGCTGCCGGCATCGCCTTCGGGGCCGTTTGCCTGCTGTTCGCCTGGTTCTGGATCGAGCGCGCAGTCAGTCCGCTGGAGCGCCTGCGCCACGAGGTGGAAGGCGGCCTGCCGATCCACCCGGTCACGCCCACTTCCGGCCGCCCGCCATTGCACGATACCCACCCGCCCGGGCCGCTCACGCGCCTGGGCGAGCTGGCGGACCCGAAGGTCTCTACGTTTGACCCGACCACAGAGGTAGGTGCACTGGCTGTGCGCGTCGGCCACCTTGCCCAGTACTGGGACCGGGCACTGGAGACCAGCAAACAGGACGTCGCCTTCTTCCGCGGGCTGGCCGAGCAGGCCCCGGTCGGGCTGGCGTTTCTGGATCGCACGCTGGCGGTGCCGTTTGCCAACGTGCGTTTCGAGCGGCTGCTGGGCACGAGCGCACAGGCTGTCAGCCTGGCACTGCAGGCCAAGGAAGGGGATCCGATCTCGCCTGCAGCGCGGGCCGTGGCCACCGTGCTCGCCCATCTGCCGCGCGCGCCGCTAGCACTGGCGGATCAGCCGGTCGTGATTGCCACCGGACAAGGTGCCGGTATCGGCGCGGTGCTGCTGACGGCACGGCCCATCGGCGGGGCCGGTGCGCCGCTGGCGGGCTGGATCGTCGCCGTGGTCGACAGCACGCGCGAGCAACGTGCCAAGGAAGCGCTCGAACAAGAAGTCCGTGCCGCGCTGCTGGTGCTCGATGCCATTCAGGAGCCGCTGCTCACGATCGACGGCGATGGCATCATCACCCACGCCAGCCGCGCCATTGAAACACTCGTTGGCACACACCCCGCTCGCGCGGTTGGCCAATCGATCAACCGCCTGCTGCACCTGATCGAGCACGACAGCGGCAGGCGCGTCATCCCCACGCAGCTGCTGCGCGCGGGCGGCACGCTCACGGGCAGCCTGCGGCTGGAACGCGCCGACGGGCGCCGGCACGATGTGGAATTGTCATGGGGCCCGTTGCCGGGCACGTCGGGCAGCGGTGTACTGGTGCTGCGCGATGTGTCAGCCACACGAGAAACCGTGCAGCGCATTGCCTGGGATGCCACACACGACGTGCTGACCGGATTGCTGAACCGCCGCGGCTTTGATGCGACCTTGCACGCGCAGGTCGAAGCCCACCGTGGGGGCAACCCGGTCACACGTGCGCCACTGGCCCTCATCATGATCGACTTGGATGGCTTCAAAGCCATCAACGACCGCTACGGCCATGCCGCCGGTGACGACGTGCTGCGCGGCGTGGCCGAGCTCGTCGTGCAGAACACCCGCACGCAGGACTACGTGGCCCGCCTGGGCGGCGACGAGTTCGCAGTCATCCTGCCCAACTGCGACATGCAGGCTGCCGTCACGTTTGCCGACCGCATCCGCGCGGCGCTGGCGCGGCAGCCGCTGCTCGCCGCCGGTGCGCGGGCAGAGATTGCGCTCTCACAGGGGGTGGTTGAATTGCACGCAGTTGACGCAGACGCCAGTGCCTTCCTGGCACGTGCGGACGCCGCTTGCTACCGCGCTAAAAACGAAGGCCGCGGCGCGATCGCCAGCGACTAGCACCGTGAGGAACCCGCCTGCGATCCGTAGCGAGCGGCCTGAGGTTGGTTCGAGAGCCGCAACCGTACATGGGTACGGTGAGCATCGCAGGGCCAAGATCGAGCCACGCAGCAGGATCGCGGGCAAGTTCCGGGCACCAAAGAAAAAACCACCGGATAGCGGTATCCGGTGGCTTCAAGAATACGCTTTGAACGGGGAAGTTCAGCGCACTTGAAGCATAGGCAATGCCCCCCACCCGGCCAATACCCAGGATAGGGTAATTTGGCAAAAACCCGGCACCCGTAGCGGTTTCCCACGCACCCCACGCTTTTTGTGCCTTCGGCGCAACGCCCCCCCTCCGCGTTAATCCCTCGTCCGAAATAACCATCCCGGCGACCCGGTGCCGCAGCCCTTCACACGGGATGTTGCGATATAATGAAAACGATTCGCATTTACGCAATATCAAGTTAACGACTAGGCACGATGCGGCTTTCCGAGCTTTCCCGCCGGGCGACGGCGGTGGTGGATCACGTTGAAGACCGTGAGTCCGCCGATCCCATCAGCCAACGCCTGCGCGAACTCGGGTTCGTCACAGGCGAAGTGGTGCGCGTGGTGGCCGTGGGCCCGTTCGGCGGTGATCCGCTGGTCGTGCAGGTTGGTTTCACGCGCTTTGCGTTGCGCCGCCAGGAGGCCGCCCGCGTTCGCGTGCGTGCTGAAGCGGCCACGCAACCCGCCGCTTCGGCCGTTTCCGCCACCGAGACAGCCCCGCCCGCGCAGGTGCGCGAGGCGGCGTAGCCCGTCGCTCGCTGCCGACACTTTCCGGCCCCGCTTATCCGGTCTTCATGCAGATGCACGCCTCTCCCGCTTCCTCTTCCTCGCCGGCATTGCGCGTTGCCCTGGTCGGCAACCCCAATTGCGGCAAGACCGCGCTGTTCAACCTGCTGACCGGCAGCCGTCAAAAGGTGGCCAACTATGCAGGCGTGACGGTAGAGCGCAAGGAAGGCCGCTTCACCGCACCGTCGGGCCGTCACGTACAGATTCTCGACCTGCCCGGCGCCTACAGCTTGGTCGCCACCAGCCCCGACGAAGCCATCACGCGCGATATCTGCCTGGGCACGTTCCGTGGTGAGCCGCGCCCCGACATGCTCATCTGCGTGGTGGACGCCACCAATCTGCGCCTGCACCTGCGCTTCGTGCTGGAGCTGCAGCGACTGGGCCTGCCGATGGTGCTGGCATTGAACATGGTGGATGCAGCGGAACGCCGCGGCATCCGTATCGACCGCGCCAAGCTGGAAGCCGCACTGGGCGTGCCCGTGGTGCAGACCGTGGCCATCAAGCGCAATGGCGCGGCCGACCTCGTCGCCCATATCGATCACGAGCAACTGCCGGCCGTGCCGGTGGGGCTGCCCGCCGACGCCGACCCGCATACAGAGGTCAAACGCCTGCTTGACGCCGCCGTCACCATGCCGCGCAGCACCGCCGAGCTGGACGACCGGCTGGACCGCATCGTGCTGCATCCGGTGCTGGGCCTGCTGTTGCTGGCCGTGCTGATGTTCTTCATGTTCCAGGCGGTGTTCTCCTGGGCGCAGCCGCTCATGGACGGTATCCAGGGCGCCGTGGAAGCCGTGGGTGTGTGGGTTGGCACAGTCATGCCCGACGGCATGCTCAAGAGCCTGCTGGTGAACGGCATCATCGCGGGCACGGGCAGCGTGTTGGTGTTCCTGCCGCAGATCCTGATCCTGTTCCTGTTCATCCTCTCGCTGGAGGAATCCGGCTACCTGCCGCGCGCGGCCTTCCTGCTCGACCGGCTGATGGCGGGTGCCGGGTTGTCGGGCCGCTCGTTCATTCCGCTGCTCTCCAGCTTTGCCTGCGCGATCCCTGGCGTGATGGCCACGCGCACGATTCAGGACCCCCGCGACCGGCTGGTGACGATTCTTGTGGCACCGCTGATGACATGTTCGGCACGCCTGCCCGTGTATGCGCTGCTGATTGGCGCGTTCATTCCGGTGCGCCAGGTGTGGGGCGTGTTCAACCTGCAGGGGCTGGTGCTGTTCGGGCTGTACATGGCCGGCATTGTGTCGGCGCTGGTGGTGGCCTACGTGCTCAAGTACCTCAAGCGCGATCGCAACGAGCACCCGCTCATTCTCGAACTGCCGTCTTACCGCCTGCCCAGCGTGCGTAATCTCATCGTTGGCCTGATCGAACGCGCGCGTATCTTCCTGCGCCGCATCGGCACGGTCATCCTGAAGATGATGGTGGTGCTGTGGTTCCTGTCGACGTTCCCGTCGCCGCCTGCCAACGCCACCCTGCCGGCTATCGACTACAGCTTTGCCGGCATGATCGGCCGCGCGCTGGAAGTCGTGTTCGCGCCGATCGGCTTCACGTGGCAGATGTGCATCGCGCTGATTCCTGGTATGGCCGCGCGCGAAGTGGCCGTGGGTGCGCTGGCAACGGTGTATTCGCTGTCGGCAACGCATGAGGATGCCGCCGCGCAACTGGCGCCGATCATTGCCCAGCAATGGTCGCTGGCCACTGCGTTGGCCTTCCTGGCTTGGTACGTGTACGCGCCGCAATGCATTTCGACGCTGGCCACCATCCGCCGCGAGACCAACTCGTGGAAGGTGATGGCGGGCACGGCCGCTTACCTCTTCGCGCTGGCCTACCTGGCCGCCTTCGCCACCTACCAGATCGCACGGGTGCTGACATGAGCCTGTACCACGTTGTCGAAACCGGCGTCGTTGCCACGGTCGTGGCGATGAGCGCGCTGTCGATTACCGGTCGCTATGCACCAACCATGCGTGCCCGAACGATGGCGCGCGTGGCAGGCTGGTGCGATCGGCCGTCGCGACCGGACTGGATGCGTGCTTTCGGGCAACGCCTGCTCACTCCGGGAGCGTCGCCGTCATGCCACTCCGATCCGCTTTCGGGCAGCGCGTGTGGCAGCGGTTGCAGTGGCTGCGCATCGGGCGAGTCTTCATCGTCTGCTGCGGTTGAACAACCAATCCACTTCTTGCGCCGCAAATAATCGCCGACGCAACACCACAACACCACAACACCAACGGGCTCGCATCACGCGAGCCCGTTTTATTTTTGGAGAGCGCAGGCGTAGACTGGTCCAAACCTGAACGGGGGACGCGTCATGACCGAAGAGTTGCTGGTTCAGTTGATTGCGGAAGTCGAGAAGGAAGACCCGGTGGACTTCGCCAACCTGCCCTTCGATGAGCAGATGTTGCGCGGCCTGGTCTGCAAGCTGGTCTCGCGCCAGCTGTCGCAAATGGAAGATGCGCACTTCAGCCAGGACGAGGTGATCGTCTCGCTCACGGCGAGCATCGCCAAACTGGTGCTGGAAAATCTCGTGCTGAATGCGCGCCTGCTGGCACAGCAGGGCCACGGCGAAAGCGCCCGCGCACTGCTCGAGCGCATCGCCCGACAGGCGAAGGGCTGACGCCCAAACCTGAGCGTTACGACACTACGTTGTACTGGGTGCGCGCCCGCGTCAGCAGACGCTTGGCGACCGACAGGCCGCGAATGGCGGCGGCATCGTCATCGCTAGGAAAATCGAATTCGGCGCTCCAGTTACAACCGGTGTGATCGGGCCGGTGAATGCACATGGCGCGCAGTTCGCAGTTGGCGCATTCCGGATGCTGCTGAACACAGCGGGCCAGCAGGGTCTTGAGTTCATCTTCGGACTTCAGACGGCGTTGCATCGGCATCTCCTGGGTAACACGATGTGTTGGAACCCACGGCAGCGGATGAGTTTCGCCACGATCCCGCCGATGATGTTTCAGGGCGTTACCGCATCACATCAATGTGAAGCGCACCCTATGCGTTCAAGCCCACAGCGTCCCGCGCACCCGCACTGGCCTGGCACGCCGGGCACACACCGTACAGCGCCAGCGCGTGATCGCGCAGCACAAAGCCGCGCTCACTTGCCACACGCTCCTGACGGGCCTCGATGGCATCGTCGTGAAACTCTTCCACGCGGCCGCACGACATGCAGATCAGGTGATCGTGATGCGCACCCTCGTTGATCTCATACACCGCATGGCCGGCCTCGAACGTATGACGCAGCAGCACGCTGGCATCCACCAGTTGATTGAGCACGCGGTAGACCGTCGAGATGCCGATGTCGAGGTCCGACGTCAGCAGCTGGCGATAGACGTCTTCCGCACTCAGGTGACGGCCGTGGTCCGTGCCGGCAGCAAGAATTTCCAGAATCTTGACGCGCGGTGACGTGGCTTTGAGCCCGGCACGGCGCAGGTCGGTCGAATTTGGCATGGCGTTCGGGGGCGTAAGGCTAGGAGGTCAGCGCAGCAGGGCCGGAAACGGGCGTCGCAATCATGCAGACGGGGTTCCGAAAAAAGACGGCATGGCTGGCGGCCCGGGAAAGTCGCAGTCGGGAAAGCGGGGTCTGAGTGCTTTCCCGACTGTCGGGCGGCTTGCTACTGCCAAACGCTCTGTGTGTCAGAGCGGTCCCCACAAAAGATCGGTTGCCGGGGCGCCAGGCATCCAATGGCCGGCACGCTCGCAGCGGAATTCGGTTCGACAGGTTGCGCTTGGTGGTTTGTCCATCGGCTGCAGCGCTGTCGATAGACAAACTATAAATGCGAATGATTCGCATTACAAGACTTTTCTGAAAATCGTCGAAGACCCTTGTGGGGATGGGGTCGGGAGGCGCGTTAGATGCGCCCCATGGCGCGGGCGTAGCCGGCCGGGGCAAAGCGCAGCGTTGCAACCATGGCAGCGATCACGATGGCAACGAGCAACAGCCACGGCACCTGAAAACCCCCGGTCAATTCGCGCAGCCAGCCCACGGCGTAGGGAATGATCCCCGTGATGATGAAGCCGATGCCTTGCACAAACGCCGCGAGATGACCCGCAGCACGCGCATCAGGCAGATGGTCGAGCGTGAGCGTCAGACACAGCGAGAACATCGAACCCAGGCCACAGCCGATCAGCGCAATCCAGAACGCCGTTTCGGCTTGCGGTGCGAGCAATAGGCCGGCCATCCCCACCAGTTGCGAGAACAACGCCGCCAGCAGCCACGGGCGTCGATCGTTCCAGCGGTGCGCAAGCAACGGTGCCCCAAACGCGCCGGCCACTTGGAAGATCGTCATGACACCGATCAGGCCGCCGGCATCCTGCGCGCTCCAGCCGAGTTGGCGATAGAACATTGGCAGCCACGCAATCATGCTGGTGTAGCCGCCGTTGGCGCCGCCAAAGTAGACCGCCAGCAGCCATGCACGCCGATTGCCGAAGAAATTCAGCACTGGCCCTTGCTGCGCGGTTGGCAGCGCCTCGCGCGGGCGGGCAGTCACCCACAACACTAGTGCTGCCAGCGCCGGCAACACCCAGATGCCAAGGCCCACGTGCCAGTCGGCAGCGTGCGCAATGCGCGGGCTGAGCGTGGCCGCGATGCCGCCGCCCGCCATGAGCGAAGCGGAATACAAACCCAGCGTGAGCGGCACACGCTGCGGAAACCAACGCTTGATGATGCCCGGCGCCAAGCCCTGGATGATCGCGACACCCGTGCCAGCCAGTGCGGCGCTGGCGATCAGCGCCGCGCCATGTTCGGCCCACAAGCGCCATAGGCACGCCCCTGCAATCGCCAACAGGCTGCAAACAATGCCGCGATGCTCGGCCATCCAACGCGCCAGCCAAGGAATAAACAGCGCGATGCTGCCCATGCACAGCACCGGAATCACGGTCAGCATTGACAC
>NZ_JAELUI010000193.1 GCF_016429285.1 Ralstonia sp. ASV6 | reverse complement strand
CGTGCGTGCCGACTTGAAGCCGGTCAGCAGATCGGTCTTGCCCTCGGTCAGCAACTTGGCCAACTGCTCACGGCTGATCTCCTGCTGCAGGATGATCTTGCCGGTGGTGAAGTCGCACGTCTTGGGCTGCGCCACGGCGTTCTCGCACACGTACTTCAAGCCGTGTTCGTAGACGCTGCCGTTGCACTTCGGGCAGTGGCCGACGCTTTCCTGGCCGGAGAAATCCACCGGCTCGCCGTCGTCTTCGTCGCTCTGACCGAAGTCGAATTCCATCTTCCAGTGGCCGTCTTCCTGCGCCAGCTTGAGGATGGCCGCAAACGGCCGGCCCATCTTGCTGCGGAAGCCCTGCAGCGGGCCGATGGTCTTGTTGATCAGCAGCTCTTCCACCTCGTCCAGCTCGAACTGGCGGCCACCCGGGATCTTGCTGATCGAGAAGTCGCAGTGACTGCAGGCGAAGCGGCGGTAGTTTTCCTTGACCACGTGGCCGCATTGCGGGCACGGCGTGGAGAGCGTCGCGTAGTCGCCGGGGATGGTGTCGCTGTCGTATTCCTTGGCGCGCTTGACGATCTGCTGCGTCATCTGCGCGATCTCGCGCATGAACTCATCGCGCTCAAGCTGGCCGCGCTCGATGAGGGAGAGCTTGTGCTCCCAGCCGCCGGTCAGTTCAGCCTGCGTCAGTTCTTCCACGCCCAAGCCGCGCAGCAGCGTCATCAACTGGAAGGCCTTGGCGGTCGGGATCAGCTCGCGGCCTTCGCGCACGAGATACTTTTCCGTCAGCAGCCCTTCAATGATGGCCGCGCGCGTGGCTGGCGTGCCCAGGCCCTTGCCTGCCATGGCTTCACGCAGCGCATCGTCGTCGACCAGCTTGCCGGCGCCTTCCATGGCCGAGAGCAGCGTTGCTTCGTTGTAGCGTGCGGGCGGCTTGGTGGTCAGGCCCACCGGTTCGACCTTGTCGGTCTTGACCTTTTCGTCCTTGGCGACCGGCACGAGGTTGGCGTCCTCGCCCTGCGCCTCACGGCCGTACACCACCAGCCAGCCCGGGTTCACCAGCACCTTGCCTTCGGTCTTGAAGTGATGCCCCGCCACCTCGGTCACGCGCGTGGTGACTTGGTATTCGGCCGCCGGGAAAAACACCGCCAGGAAGCGGCGCACCACCAGGTCGTACAGCTTCTGCTCCGGCTCCGACAGGTTCTTCGGCGCCTGCAGCGTCGGGATGATAGCGAAGTGATCGCTGATCTTGCTGTTGTCGAAGATCCGCTTGTTCGGCTTGACCCACTGGTTGGCGAGGATCTTCTTCGCGTGCGTCAGGTAGTTGGGCGAGCTCTCGCCCAGCATGTCGAGCGTCTGCTTGACCGTGCCCATGTAGTCTTCGGGCAGCGCGCGCGAATCGGTACGCGGGTAGGTCAGCACCTTGTGCTTTTCATACAGCGCCTGCGCCAGGCCCAGCGTGTTCTTGGCCGAGAAACCGAAGCGGCCGTTGGCCTCGCGCTGCAGGCTCGTCAGGTCGAACAGCGCCGGCGACATCTGCGTCGACGGTTTGGATTCCTCTGTGACGGTGCCCGTCTTGTCGCGGCACGCAGCGACGATGCTCTTGGCCTCGGCCTCGCTCCACAGCCGCGAATCACGACGCTCGGGGTCGAACTCGTCCTTCTTGAATTTCGGGTCGAACCAGCGGCCTTCGTACAGGCCCGCCGCGGCGATGAACTCGGCGCGCACTTCCCAGTAATCGCGCGGCACGAAGCGTTTGATCTTCTCTTCGCGCTCCACCACGATCGACAGCGTCGGCGTCTGCACGCGGCCTACGGTGGTCAGGAAGAAGCCGCCGCCCTTGCTGTTGAAGGCCGTCATGGCGCGCGTGCCGTTGATGCCGACCAGCCAGTCGGCCTCGGAACGGCAGCGGGCAGCATCGGCCAGCGGCATCATGTCTTCATTGCTGCGCAGCTTGGTAAAGCCGTCGCGGATGGACTGCGGCGTCATCGACTGCAGCCACAGACGCTGCACCGGCAGCTTCGTGTTCGCGTGCTGCGCAATCAGGCGGAAGATCAATTCACCTTCGCGCCCCGCGTCACAGGCGTTGATCAGGCCAGTCACGTCCTTGCGCTTGATCAGGCGCGTGAGCACCTTCAGGCGTGATTCGGATTTGGCGATCGGGCGCAGGTCAAAGTGCGGCGGAATCACCGGCAGATGGTTGAAGCTCCATTTGCCGCGTTTGACTTCGTATTCGTCGGGGGCGGCGATCTCGACCAGGTGGCCAACCGCCGAGGAGAGGACGTAATCGTCGCTCTCAAAGTACTCGTCGTGCTTGGTGAAGCCACCCAGCGCGCGCGCGATATCAGCGGCGACCGACGGTTTTTCGGCAATGATGAGGGCCTTGGACATGTGAGCGGATCCTGGCGATCGCAAGCAATCAGGTAAACAAGAGGTCGCTTTCTATTAGCGGCCGTTCGCGTGGGTTTTGTAGAGTCTTATGGCAACGCGTGCCGACTTCAAGTGCTGCCGGCGCCTATCAAAGCGCACATTCAGGCAGTCTGCCCCAAATTTGGCCGCCAATCATAAGCGCGGTTCCTTTTCAGGTGCAATAGAGTGACGCAGACTTCGCCTTGCATTGTCAAGGCGCACAATCAAGCCAATTGCAGCAACCAGCCACGCAAGTCGGGTGCCGCCGTCACGGCTGGTGCGGCGCGCAAATCACGCGAAAGCATGCCTTCCACCACGCCGGCATGGGGCAAGACGGGGCCGAAAAACAACACATCGCCGGTTTCATCCATGCGTTGAATCAGCAGGGTGGGGAAGTTTTCGACGTCGAAATCGCCCAAGGCGTCGGCATGGTCTTCCACGTCCACCCAGACGAAGCAGCATTCCGGATGCCGCGCCGCCAGCTCGGTGAATGTCGTGCGATAGCTGCGGCAGGTGCCGCACCACTCGGCGCACAGGCACGCGACCAGCAACTGCCCTGTCCGCATGCGCGTATGCAGCGTAGTGGCGTCAGTGTCAGGCGAGAGCATTGGCATAGACAACGGCTGTGTGCGGCGAATAGGTCGCGACTATTGTAGGCACGCTTTCAAGGAAGCCGCAGGAAGCGCCCGCCGGGCTGGCGCTCCACACGGCCGTCCAGTTCCAGCGCCAGAAGCTGCGCAGACAATGCAGCCGCAGCCTGGCCGGTGCGCTCGCACAAGGTATCCAGATCGACGGGATCAAAACCGAGCGCATCGAGCAACGTGGTTTCAGCTGCACTTGGCGCAAGGCGCGCGGCGGGTGCTTGCGCAACGGCGGCACCTTTGGCCGGCGCAGCGCGTGAGGCGCGCTTGACTGGCGCAGCGGCCTGCCCCCAGCCCAGTTCATCGAGGATGTCGGCGGCGGTTTCCACCAGCTTGGCACCCTGCTTGATCAGCAGATGGCAGCCCTTGGCCAGCGGCGAGTGGATCGAGCCCGGGATGGCAAACACATCGCGTCCCTGCTCGGCGGCCAGCCTCGCGGTGATGAGCGAGCCGGACTGCGCTGCCGCCTCGACCACCAGCAGCCCGCGCGCGAGACCGGCGATCAGGCGGTTGCGGCGCGGGAAATTTTCAGCACGCGCGCCCATCCCCAGCGGGTATTCGGAGATGATGACCCCCGCCTCGGCAATGCGGTGCGCCAGTGCTCGGTTGCGCGCCGGGTAAACAATATCGAGCCCCGTACCCACCACGGCGATGGTGCTACCGGGCCCGCTCAACGCGCCCTCATGTGCCGCCGCATCAATGCCCAGCGCCAGACCAGAAACGACCGTCACGCTCGCCGCAGACAGCGCCTGCGCAAACGCCCGCGCATTGTCGATGCCAGCCGCCGTGGCGCTGCGCGCGCCCACCACGCCCACCGCCGCCGCACGCAGCAGCGACACATCGCCCTTGGCGTACAGCACGGTCGGCGGATCCGTCAGTTCCAGCAGGCGGGGAGGATAGCCACGATCGGCCAGCGTAAAGACGGCGTTGCCGGGCTCGTTTGCCCACGTGACGGTACGCTCGACAAGCGCAGCCAGCGCCTCGCCCGGCGCAGCAAGTAGCGCGCGTGCCTGCCGCTCGGGCAACACCCTGGCGAGCGCGGAATACGGTTGGGCGAAGATATCCTGCGGCAAACCGAATGCCGCCAGCAACTGACGTGCGGCAACGGGGCCAACACCGGGGGTTTCTGTCAGACGCAGCCACGCGGCCAGCTCTACGGAATCGCGTGTGCAGGAGAGGGAATCAATGGAGTCGGTCGCGGCACTCGCCGCGACCTCTGAGGCATCGGTCAAATCAGGACTGCGGTCAGCGTGATCAAGGTTGCATCATCGGATTATCGACAGCATCGCCCACCTCCACGGTGTTCGACGAGTCAGTCACCAGCGCGTAGGCCACGTGCGGGAACACACGGAACACGAAGGCCAAGCCGTAACGCTCTTCCGGCAGTTGCACGGCTTCACCGCCGGCAGTCCGATCCTTGACGACCGTACCGGCACGCGACAGCGCCAACACGTGGCCGGGTTCCAGCCCCTGCTGGCTGCCGATGTTCAGCACCACCACCTGATCCGAACCGCCAAAGCGCACACCGCCCGTCACCTTGGCAACCACGCCATGCACATTGCCTTCCGGCGCATGCGGTACGTAGCGCACTGGCACGCGCGGCGGCAGCGGCATCAGTTGCGTGCCGACGCCCATTTCTTCCTTGGACGTCAGCGCTTCCATCTTGGTCACGGCCTGCGGGCCGGTGGCCGCGCGCACCACGCGCAGCGTACCCAGGAAGTCGGCCTCATAGCCGAGCACGTTGCCGGTGACCGGGTCCTTGAGCGGCTTGACCGGACGATAGGCTTGCCACTCGGTGCCAGCCTGACCAGCTGCGCCATCGGGCAGGCCGCGAGCATAGGCGCTCTCGCCCTTGCCCAGATAGACACGACCTTCCGGCAGCTCAAAGATGCGCGCCGGCGTCGCCAGCGTTTCTTCATCCACCACGATCGGCTGCGTCAGGAACGGCTCGATGACCGAGGCGGGAATGCTGGAGATGGCGTCGCCGTCCTGGCCCGACACGCGGGCATGCGGCGACAGGCGCACCGTGCTGCCGTCCGCCGAGGCCGGCGAGCTCGACAACCAGGCGCGGCCGTTGGCGTGATGCAGATAGAGCACCTGGCCCGGATAGATCAGATGCGGGTTGCGGATCCGCTCGCGGTTCATGCCCCACAGTTCCGGCCAGCGATACGGCCGCTTGAGATACTTACCGGAGATCGCCCACAGCGTATCGCCACTGCGCACCGTGTATTGCGAAGGCGCGTTGGCGGCGAGTTCGGATTCAGGGATACCGGCTTGCGCGGCCACAGTGGCCTGCGCTTGTTGCGCCGGAGAGACAGTGCGCTCGGCAGCATGTGCGGCACCTACGCAAAACAGCGTTGCCGCGGCAACCGCAGACAAGGCGCAAACGTAAGACTGGCGCGCTTTCGTGGGGGATTGCGTGGCGGACTTGGAGAGCATCGGTGTGTTACGATGGCGCATTATTCTATGAAGAATCGGCGAGTGGTCCGCGTGCTTGGTCAGTGCCTGCGCGACGCCTGACCGTCGCCGCTGCGCGCTTCGTGCGTCGCAGCTAGAGGGGTATGGCATCGAGCATTCGTCAGGCTTTTTCCTAAGCCATGTGGCGGATAGCGCCCCCGATTCTGCATGACATTCCAAGCGATCGCAATTGAAGGCAACCCCTCGTTAGCGTGGCCTTCCGCAACCGTTGTTGCCAAGCATCATGGCCCTACTGAATATCCTGCAATACCCTGATCCGCGGCTGCACAAAGTCGCCAAACCGGTCGCCGAAGTCGACGATCGCATCCGCAAACTGGTCACCGACATGGCCGAGACCATGTACGAGGCGCCGGGCGTGGGCTTGGCCGCCACGCAGGTCGACGTGCACGAGCGCGTGATCACCATTGACGTGTCGGAGACGCGCGATGAATTGCGCGTGTTCATCAATCCCGAGATCGTCTGGGCCAGCGATGAACGCAAGGTCTGGGACGAGGGCTGCCTGTCCGTGCCCGAGATCTACGACAAGGTTGAGCGCCCGGGCCGCGTGCGCGTGCGTGCACTGAACGAGAAGGGCGAAACGTTCGAACTGGAGGCCGATGGCCTGTTGGCCGTGTGCATCCAGCACGAAATGGATCACCTGATGGGCAAGGTGTTTGTCGAATACCTCTCCCCGCTCAAGCAAACGCGCATTCGATCGAAGCTCAAGAAGCATCAGCGCGATCTGGAGCACCAGCGCTGATCCCGCGTTCATGCCACCTGACGCCGACGCGCGCGCCCACCCCCTCCCGCTGATGTCGACCGCACCCGCCGACACAGGCCCGGACAGGCGCGCCCGCAGTTTCACGGCCCTGTTGGTGCGGCACTGGCGCGTGGTCGTCGTGCTGATGGTGTGCGCGTACTTTGTGGCGGGCACGTTCTGGCGCGCGCCGTGGAAAGCCGACGAACCGTACTCGTTCGGTGTGGTGCTCAACATCATTGAACGCGGCGATTGGGTCATCCCCAATGTCGCCTTCGAGCCCTTCGTCGAGAAGCCGCCGCTGATGTACTGGACTGGCGCACTGGCTGTGCTGGCCGTGCCGGATCTGCCGCCCCACGAAGCGGTACGTTTGGCCGCGCTGTTCTGGATGGCGCTGACCTGCCTAGCGGTCTGGCGCACCGCACGCCTGCTGCGCGGCGAGGCACGTGACTGGCGCATGCGCGTTGGGGCGCAACTGGCACGTGGGCGCCCCGGCCAGACACTGGCAGAACGCCGAATCGCTGGGCTGGATGCCGGTGGCGCGGCGTTGCGCGACTACGCACTGGGCGCACTGTTGCTGTTCGCCGGCTGTGTCGGGCTGGCCGAGCATGTCCACAAATTCATTGCCGACGTGCCGCAACTGGCCGGCACCGCCGTCGCACTGTATGGCTTGGTGCGCTATGTGAAGGCGAGCGAGGCGGGCGGCGTACACGGCGTCGACGTACTGCGTCCGGCCCTGTGGTTCGGCACGGGTATCGGCGTGGCATTCCTTGGCAAGGGCGTGCTTGTGCCGGGGCTGTTCGCGCTGACACTGTTGGCCGCAATGGCGCTGCTGCCGGACTTCCGCAATCGTCAGGCATGGCGCTTCTACGCGTTATCGCTGCTGGCGGCGCTGCCTTGGCTGATGATCTGGCCGGCCATCTTCTGGCATGAATCACCGGACCTGTTCATCGAATGGTTCTGGGTCAACAACCTTGGCCGCTTCTTCGGGTTTTCGCACCTGGGCGGTGAGAAGGGATCGCTCGTTACCACCATCCGCTCGATCCTGCTGACTGGCACGCCAGCGGTGTGGCCGGCGCTGGCGGTGCTGGGGATCTCGCTCTACAAACTGGTGCGCCAGCGCGGACGAGGTGCGCGGGCAGCTTGGCTGTTGCCATACCAGGGGCACCTGGTTGTGGCGCTGTTCGTGCTCGTGACGATTGCCGTGGTGCTGCGCTCGGCGGTGCTGCGCGATGTGTATCTGATGCCGCTGCAACCGGCGCTGGTTCTATTGGGTGCGCCGATGCTGCTGCTGATTCCGCCCGCATGGCGTGCGCGTGCCTGGGTGGTATCGGTCACGCTGTTCGGCATGCTTGGGCTCGTGGTCTGGGCCGTGTGGGCCACGCTCGTGACCAATGGCGGGCAGTCGCTGCCAGGCTGGCTGGCCAAGGCGCTGGGCCGGGTGTTACCGCTGCCGTACGACATGCTGCTGCATCCGATTGCGGTGCTGGCGGCAGCAAGCATCACGGCGCTGTGGGCGATCTGTGTGTGGCTGCGTCCGGCGCGTTCGGGCGTGGTGGCGTGGGCCGCAGGTCTTGGCATGGTGTGGGGCCTGCTCGGCACACTGCTGATGCCCTGGGTGGACGATGCCCGCAGCTACCGCCCCTTGTTCCAGGCGATCAAGCCGATGCTGGAATCCGCGCAGATCTGCGTGGCTACGCGCGGCATGGGCGAGAGCGAACGCGCATTGATG
>NZ_JAELUI010000192.1 GCF_016429285.1 Ralstonia sp. ASV6 | reverse complement strand
GTCCAGCCTGTCACCCGTGCTCAAGCAAGTGGCCGCTGGCACGGGGTTGTCCGGCGCCACGGCGGGCTTGCTGACGACGTTGCCGGTACTGTGCCTGGGCCTCTTTGCGCCGGCTGCCGCCATTCTGGCCCGGCGCTTTGGTGCAGAGCGCGCCGTGGGTGGCTTGCTGATTGCGCTGGCGGCGGGCATTGCCTTGCGCAGCGCGGGCGGCGTCGCACCGCTCTTCATCGGTACGCTGGCGGCCGGTGCCTGCATTGGCGTGACGGGCATCCTGCTGCCGGGTATCGTCAAGCGTGACTTCGGCCGGCACGCTGATCTGATGACCGGCGTCTATACGATGGCACTGTGCTTTGGCGCGGCGGTGGCGGCCGGCGCCAGCGCTCCGCTTTCCGCATGGTTGGGTGGGTGGCAACCCGCGTTAGCCTTCTGGGCCTTGCCGGCGTTGCTGGCCTTTGTCGGCTGGTGGCCGCACATGCGGCATGCGCACGGCAAGGGGTCGGCAGCGCGGCTCGACCGCGTGTCGTTATGGAACAAGCCGATCGCCTGGCAGGTGACGCTGTACATGGGCCTGCAATCATCGCTGGCGTATTGCGTGTTCGGCTGGCTGCCGGTGATCCTGCAGGACCGAGGGCTGTCTGCCGTGCAATCAGGCGTGGTGGCGGCGGTGTCGATTCTCGTGCAGCTCATCACCGCGCTGGGCGGGCCATTCGTGGCGCGGCTCGGGCGGGATCAACGTCCTGCCGTGCTGCTGATGATGCTGATGTGCTGGGCCGGCCTGCTCGGCTGCCTGTACGCGCCGCTGTCGACGCTGTGGTGGTGGGCGGTGCTGCTGGGGCTGGGCCAGGGCGGCAACTTCAGCGTGGCGCTGTCGCTGATCGTGCTGCGCTCGGCCGATGCGCGTGTGGCGGCCAGCCTGTCGGCCATGACGCAGGGCATCGGCTACACCATGGCCGCCGCAGGACCGTACCTGATGGGCGTGCTGCACGACCTGACCGGCGGCTGGGCCGTGGTCGGCTGGCTGTTCAGCGCCGTAGCACTGGCGTCCATCGTGATGGGATCGCTCGCCGGGCGCAACCGTACGCTGCACGCCGGCGAGTGAGTCACGGGGTGGCGTCGTTCACGCCTTGTGCTTCACCGTCCAATTGGCAAGCGCCTGCATCTGTTCGGTAATCAGGCCAGCGATGCGCTCGTCCGTCAGATCGCCCTCGGCGTTAAAGCCGCCGGCAAAGGCGTTCGCAAACACTTCCGGCTTGTTCAACGGATGCAGGTCCAGGTACACGCACACCTGACGCAGGTGGTATTGCGCACGCGACGTGCCCATGCCGCCGCCCGCACCCAGAATCGCCACCGGCTTACCGGCCAGCAGTGCGTTGTTCGGTTCGCGCGAAGCCCAGTCGAGGATGTTCTTCAGTGCCGGTGCCAGCGAGTAGTTGTATTCGGGGCAGGCCAGCACCAGCGCATCGGCGCGCTCCAACTGCTGGAACACGCGCAGCACTGACGCCGGCTTGTCCGTAATGTCTGCGTTGTAGAACGGAATATCACGCAGGTCCGCCAGTTCCATTTCAACGCCGTCAGGCAGGCGGGTGGACGCCGCACGCAGCAGCCCCTGGTTGGTGGATTTGCGGCGCAGGCTGCCGGCAATGCCGAGAAAGGTCAGCGACATGAAGAACGACTCCGTCAATGTTGGGATTGGCGAGAATAGCGGACATTCGCGCGATCAAGAAGAGGTGACAGCCTGGGCAGCATGCGCCTGCTTGCGGTACCAGACGCCATACACCACCGACAGTGCGATCATGAACGGCACGCCGCACAGCAGGGTCATGCGGAACTCCGCCGTGAAGTAGGTGGTGACCAGCGCGGCCGCCATGAGTGCAGCCCCCAACAACGACGTGGCCGGGAACCCCCACATGCGAAACGCCAGCACCTGACCGCGGTGCGCCCGGCGGAAGAACATATGCGTGACGAAGATCATCAGCCACGTGAACATCGCGCCGAACATCGACACCGACATCATCAGCAGGAAAGCACTCTCCGGGTACAGCGCGTTGAGCACGGTCGCCACGGCAATACCCACTGCCGAGAGCAGCAGCGCCCCGGTGGGCACGCCGTTCGCATTCAGGCGGCCCAGCGCCTTGGGCGCATAGCCGGCGCGTGACAGGCTGAACATCATGCGCGTGGTGATGTAGAGCTGACTGTTCATGGCCGACAGCGCCGCCACCAGGATTACAAAGTTGAACACACCGGCGGCGCCCGGCACCGACGTGGCGGCCATCACCTTCACAAAGGGGCTTTCGTTGGCGCCGGCCGCCGTCCACGGCACGATGGCCAGCATCAGCGCGAGCGTCAGCAGATAGAAGACCACCAGCCGGACCATCGTCGCGCGGAAGGCGCTCGTGATGGCCTTGTGCGGGTCACGCGCCTCGCCCGCGGCGACGGCAATCATCTCGATGCTCAGGTAGCTGAAGATCGAGACGATCACCGCCACCCATGTGCCCCATGCGCCCTTTGGGAAAAAACCGCCCTGCACCTGGTAGTTCGCCAGGCCAATGCCCGAGCCGGCCGGCGCGCTGAACACGACGTACGCCCCCAGCAGGATGAAGCCCACGATGGCCGCAATCTTGAGCATCGAGAACACGTATTCAACCGCGCCGAACACCTTCACGCTGACCACGTTCACGCCGATGAGCGCCGCCGAGAACCCGACAATCCAGTACCAGCCCGGCACCGCTGGAAGCCAGTACTTCATGTACACGGCAATGGCCGTGACCTCGGCGCCCACCGCAAGCACGATGGACGACCAGTACGCATAGCGCACCAGGAACCCGGCCCACGGCCCGATGTAGTGCTCCGCATACGCGCCGAACGAGCCAGACGTGGGATGCGCCACCGTCATCTCGGCCAGGCAGCCCATCAGCAGCATGGCGATCAGCGCACCGATCGCATAGCTCACCAGTACGCTGGGCCCCGCAAAGCCGATGGCGAAACCGCTGCCCAGGAACAGGCCCGTCCCGATCGCACCGCCAATGGCAATCATCGAAAGCTGTGCAGTGGAAAGGCCGCGCTGCAAGCCCTTCTCCCGTTCGACGATCGTGTCGAATCCGTGTTGTTGCCTCACGGCATGTCTCCTTGCCGCAGCCGGCACCGTGTGGGTGCGGCCGCTTGTTCGTAGTTGGATTGCCGACCTGCCTGGCGCTGGGGCTCAGGTTACGGACTTGCGCGTGCGGAATGCCGGGGTGTTCCAAGCGCCGGTCGCAATGATGTCCTTGAGCGCGGCGATGGTGTCCCAGATGTCGACGTAGCGGACGTAGAGCGGTGCGAACCCGAAGCGCAAGATGTCGGGCGCGCGGAAGTCGCCGATCACGTTGCGGGCGATCAGCGCCTGCATGATCGCGTAGCCCTCTTCGTGCGTCAGCGAGACTTGGCTGCCGCGCTGATCCGCATCGCGCGGCGAGGCCAGCCCGCAGCCGAGCCCGGCGAGCTCCTGATCGGCGAGCGCGATGAACAGGTTGCCCAGCGCGACACTCTTCTCGCGCAGCGTGTTGAGGTCCACACCGTCAAAGGCGTCGAGCGCGCTCTCCAGCGCGATCACGCCGAGCTGCGGCGCGGTGCCCGTCAGCATGCGGTCGATGGCCGGATGCGGCGCATAGTCGTGCGTGAACTCGAATGGCTTGGCGTGGCCGTGCCAGCCCGTCAGCGGTTGACGGATGGCCGCCAGGTGGCGCGAAGCAACAAAAACGAAGGCCGGTGCGCCCGGGCCGCCGTTCAGGTACTTATAGCCGCAGCCCACGGCGAAATCGGCTTCGCACGCGTTCAGTTGCACAGGCATGGCGCCGGCCGTGTGGCACAAGTCCCAGACGATCAGCGCCCCAGCTTCGTGCGCGCGACGGGTCACGGCTTCCATGTCGTAACGTTTGCCGGTCTTGTAGTTCACGTGCGTGAGCGACACGATGGCGACGGTCTCGTCGATGGCAGCCAGCACATCGTCCGGATCGACACAGCGCAGTTCGCAGCCAGTCATCTCGGCCGCGCTGCCGGCGATGTACACGTCAGTCGGGAAGTTCGTGCGCTCGGCCAGGATCACACGGCGGCCCGGCTGCATGCGGGTGGCGGCCACCAGCACCTTGAACAGGTTCACCGAGGTGGAGTCGGCAACGATCACCTCGCCCTGCCCTGCGCCGATCAGCTTGGCGATCTTGTCGCCGGTGCGCTGCGGTGCGGGGTACCAATCGGCGTCGTTCCACGAGCGGATCAGGCCGTGCGCCCACTCCTGCTCCAGCGCCTGCTTCATGCGTGCAGGCACGTTGGCGGGCATGGCGCCCAGCGAGTTGCCGTCGAGGTAAATCGTGTCCGCAGGCAGGTTGAAGCGTGCGCGGCAATGGGCCAGGGTGTCGGCCGCGTCCAGCGCAGCGCAGGCGTCCCGAGTGATCGTCGAAGTCATGGTGTGTTGCTGTGTGTTGAAGGGTTCGTGATGCTGCCGTTCACGTTCTGGCGGCATCGGGAAGATCAAAGAAGCGCGCGGCGTTGCCACCCAGGATCTTGGCTTTGGCGGTGTCGCTCAGCGCCGTGTGGTTGGCAACGAGATCACCGATCTTCTGTTCGCCCAGCGGGAATGGGTAATCGGAGCCAAGCAGGACGCGGTCTTCGCCCATGGTGTCAACCAGCAGGCTCAAGGCCCGCGGGTCGAACACGGCGCTGTCCACGTAGAAGCGATCGAGGTACGAGTTGGGCGGGTTCGGGCAGTCCTCGCGCACGATGTCGCGCTGCTCCCAGGCGTTCTGCACGCGGCCCAGCAGGAACGCGAAGCTGCCGCCGCCGTGCGCAAAGCACAGCTTGAGCGACTTGGGAATCCGCTCGAACGCGCCAGAGAGAATCAATGAGACCATGCTCAGCTGCGTCTCGGCCGGCATGGCCACCAGCCACGGCAGCATCCATTTCTTCATGCGCCCGTCGGTCATCATGTCCCACGGATGCACGAGCACGGGAATGCCGTCGTTGGCACAGTGCGTGAGGAAGGTGACGAGGTGCGCGTCGTCCAGATCGCGCGGGCCGAGGTGGTTACCGATCTGCACGCCGTGGTGGCCAGAACGATGCGCGCGGGTGGCCTCCCGGCATGCCAGGTCGATGTCCTGCAACGGCACCTGGGCCAACGCCTTCAGACGCTGGGGTGCATGCGCGCAGAGTTCGAGCGCGCGATCGTTCATGCGCATGGCCCAGTCGTGCGCGGCAGCGCCGTCGTAGCCATAGCCGAACATCACCGGTGTGGCGCAAACGAGCTGCACATCCACGCCAAGGGCGTCCATCTCTTCGATGCGCTTGGCCGGGTCCCACAGGGCACGGTAGACGGGGCGAAAGGCGCGATCGCCGGCCATGATCATGCCGCGCTCGCCGTCGGCGTCGATACGCAGCCACGGCGCTTTCTCTGCATCGAGGCTCGCCGCCTCTTCCCGCGTGATGGGCGGGAAGAAGTGCGAGTGCATGTCGATTCGAAGTGTCATCTTCAATTGCAATTGCTTGTGAGGGAACGCCGAAGCGTCAGGCCGCCTTGCCCGGGTGGATGTGGCCGCACTGCGGGCAGCGGCGTTTGTCTTCCGATGCGTAGAACGCTTCGAACAGCGGCGGCAGGTCGCGCACGATGCTCTTGAGTTGCACCTCGACGCGGTGGACGAGATGGCCGCAGGCATCGCAGTACCACTCGAAACCGTCGAGCAGCCCCACAGGGCGCTGGCGCTCGATCACCAGGCAGACACTGCCCGCTTCGGGGCGCTGCGGCGAGTGCCGCACGTGCGGCGGCAGCAGGAAGACATCGCCCTCCTTCAGGTCCACACGATCCGGCTTGCCGTCGATCCACAGGTTCAGGTACGCATTGCCGCGCAGCTGGTAAAAAAACTCTTCGAGCGGGTCGTCGTGGTAGTCGGTGCGGTGGTTCGGCCCACCCACCACGGTCACGATGAAATCGCTGTCCTGCCACACTTGCTGGTTGCCGACCGGCGGCTTGAGCAGGTGCGCGTGTTCATCGATCCAGCGTTGGAAGTTGAACGGCTTTCCGTAGGTCAACATGTCTCGCTCCTTGGGGGCCTAGCGTCGTTTTCGTTATCGCTTCGGCGCGTAGGCAATCGCCTTCATCTCGATCACCAGGTGCGGATGCGGCAATTGGTGCACCGCCACCGTCGTGCGCGTCGGGCCGGTCTCATCAAAGTACTCGCCATACACCGCGTTGTAACCAGCGAAGTCGTTCATGTTGACCAGGAACGACGTGATCTCGACCAGGTTCGACAGGTCTGCGCCTTCGCTGCGCAGGATGTCGCGGATGTTCTCGATCACCACACGGGTCTGTTCGCGGATGTCGAGCTGGGTCGTGCCCAGCGCATCGGCTGACGCACCGGCAATGGTGTTGTCCGGACGGCGCGAGCTGGTGCCCGAGACGAACAGGAAATCACCCGCACGCGTGATGTGCGGAAAGCGGCCGCGCGGTTTGGCCTTGCCGGCCACGAGGCGTCCTTGCGGATTGGTTTCAGTGGTCATGTCGATGACGCTCAGTAGGTAGTGAATTCCGTGGTGCCAAGTCCGTTGACGACACACTGCACGTGCGCACCGCGCGGCAATGCCTCGGCCGCGGTAGCCGCACCGGCCATGATCAGTGAGCCCGCGGGCAGCACCAGCCCGCTCTGCGAGATCAGCCGCGACGCCTGCACAACCGAGCGCAGCGGATCGCCCAGGATGGCCGCCGTGGAGCCCACCTGCACGGCGCGCCCATCGATGCGCATCAGCACACCCGCATTGCGCAGCGAGTCAAAGCGGCGCGTCCACGGCCCGATAACGAGACCGGCTGACGAGCAGTTGTCGGCCACCACGTCTTCCAGCGTGAACTTGAAGTTGCGGTAGCGCGAATCGATGATCTCCATGGCGGGCGCCACGGCTTCCAGATTGCTCGCGGCTTCCAGCAGCGTGAGCGGGCGATCGATCTCGCGACGGGTCAGGAAGCACACTTCGGGCTCGACGCGCGGATGAATGAAACGGTCGACCAATACGCGCCCGCCGTCCTCTTCGAGCATTGCGTCGGTCAGCCAGCCCCAGATCAGGCTGTCGACGCCCATCTGCACCATCTTGGCCCGGCTGGTGAAACCCAGCTTGACGCCGACCATGCTTTCCCCGCGATGGATGCGGCGCTCGATCGAGGCACGTTGGATTTCGTAGGCTTCGTCCAGCGAGAAGTCGGCATCGTCGGTCAGCTGGGCAATCGGTTCCGCATATCGCGCCGCATCGTCCACGCGTGCGGCAATGGCATTGAGATCGGTCATGCAGCCTCCTGGCTGGCCGGCTGACGCGCTTTCAGCATGTCGAGCGCGACATCGACGATCATGTCTTCCTGCCCACCCACCATGCGCCGGCGCCCAAGCTCAACCATGATGTCGAACGCGGACAGGCCGTACTTGGCCGCTGCCGCTTCCGTATGGCGCAGGAAGCTGGAGTAGACGCCGGCATACCCCAGCGCCAGCGTTTCGCGGTCCACGCGCACCGGGCGCTCCTGCAGCGGGCGCACGATGTCTTCAGCGGCGTCGATCAGTTGCTTCACATTGCAGCCGTGGTTCAGCCCCATGCGGTCCACGGCAGCGATGAACACCTCCAGCGGTGCGTTGCCGGCCCCTGCACCCATGCCCGTCAGCGAAGCATCAACGCGATCACAGCCGTGCTCCAGCGCGACGATCGAGTTCGCCACACCCAGCGAGAGGTTGTGATGTGCGTGCATGCCCGTTTGCGTGGCGGGGTCGAGCACGCCCTTCAGTGCATCGAAGCGCTCGGCCACGTCGCGCATGCTCAGGGCGCCGCCGGAATCGACCACGTACACGCACTGCGCGCCGTAGCTTTCCATCAACTTCGCCTGCTCGCCCAGCGCCTGCGGCGTGGTCATGTGCGACATCATCAGGAAGCCCACCGTGTCCATGCCCAGCGAGCGGGCGTATTCGATGTGCTGCCTGGAGATGTCCGCCTCCGTGCAATGCGTGGCGATGCGCACGACGCGGGCGCCGGCATCGTAGGCCGCGCGCAGGTCGTGCACGGTGCCGATGCCGGGCAGCAGCAGCGTCGCTACACGGGCCCGCTTGACGGTACCGGCAACGGCGGCAATCCATTCCAGATCGGTATGCGCGCCAAAACCGTAGTTAAAGCTCGAACCCGACAGCCCGTCGCCGTGCGCAACTTCAATGCTGTCGACACCCGCATCATCCAGCGCGCGGGCAATGGC